>CAZZBP010000016.1:3981-11393 GCA_964652755.1 uncultured Dehalococcoidia bacterium | reverse complement strand
AAAGTGTCCATACCTGAAGGCTTCGGAATCAGAAAATTAGAACTATCTACGGATATAGATATCTTCACCGAAATCCAAAATGAATCATTCTCTGAACACTGGGGTTTCTGCCCAAACACGGTCGAAGAAATCACTGCAAGAATTTTTATGGAACGTAGCGGAGAAGAGGGGATTTTATTGGTTCACGAAGGAGCTCGAATCGCCGGATATAACTGGACACTTTATGCGAGCAACGGAAGAGCCGCGATCGGTTGGGTAGGTATGACAGGTGTTCATCCGGATTACCGAGGGAAGAAGCTCGGCAAAGCCATCGTTCTTACAGGCATGCACGAATTATTTGAACGGGGCGCAAACCGCATTGAACTGGAAGTCGATTCTGAAAATGCCCCAGCTAGAGAACTTTATTATAAATTGGGATTTGAGAAAGTTTCCGAAACTCTTTGGTTTGAAAGTCCTCTACGATAATGAAGGAACTAAATCGCAGTGGCTAATTCATTACATCTGGCTAGCCTACAGTAATAGTCTGCTACCTCCGCTGCAACAATACTCCAATTCATTGAGTTTGCCTTCCCATGTGCGGTTTCGCTCATGAAATTTCTAAGGTCCACATTTTCCAAAAGCATCTCAATTCGATCCGCGAATGGTTCTGCAGATCGCCAATTGATAAGGTAACCTGTCTCTCCATTATCAACGAAAGAGGGAATCCCCCCAACTCTAGAAGCAACTACTGGAGTGCCACATGCCATCGCCTCCAAAGCTACCAATCCGAAACTTTCGTAGTGAGAGGGTAATACGAATACGTCAGCTGCGGAATAGTAACGACCTAGTTCAGATTGGTCCACCGAACCCGTAAAAGTTATTTTTTCAAGAATACCTAACTCTTTCGATCGCCGTCTCAGGGCATCCAATTCGCGATCCCCTGATAACCTGCCTCCGACCACGACTAGATGCACGTCTCTTGTTTCACCTAGTATCTTGAATGAATCAAGCAATATATCCAAGCCTTTAATGGGTTCCACCCTTCCGGCATACATAATCGTTTCTTTGTCAGGTAGCCCCAAGGCAATTCTCGCCTTAAACTTGGGCACCGGGTAAAAGATATCAGTGTCAACCCCAGCTGGTATCACAGACACTTTCTTTGAACATATCCCATATAGGTTTTCGAGATCCAGTTTTTCAGCCTGGGTGAGTACCAGAATATCCGTAGATTCATACATTACTTCTTGTTCTACACTGATTCTCAGATCCGATTCTCGCTCCCCTACCCTCGCACGCAGTTTAGTCTTCGCCAGGGTATGAAATGTCACTACATGTGGAATTTTCCATCTTCTACTCAGGATGGATCCAACTTTTCCCGAAAGCCTATAGTTGCTATGAATTATGTCGTATACGCGCCCCTCAGATTTCTCTATCGCTGACACGTTAGCGACGAACTCGTCAATGTACATTGGCAGGTCAGACTTTTGTTGTCCAATTGGACCAGCTTCAACATGTATCAACGTCGCTCCCGGCCCCATAACTACTTTTCGCGGATCAGATGGGTCATGGAATCTGGTAAAGACATCTACTGTGTGTCCTAATTCTCCCAGTTCTTTCGCAAGATTAAAAACGTACACATTCATCCCGCCACTATCTTTCTCACCCAATCTGGCCACAGGACATCCGTGGAAGCTAATAATCGCAATGTTCATAGCGCCTGATACTTTATCCCTTCACCCTAGATCCTGAAGTGCAGTTTTTTCGCAACGCAAATCATTTTATCAGAGTAGTTCACAAACTTACCTAGACACTTGGATGTCAAAAACTGACCTGTCCATCGCCCCAAGATGGTATTTGTACCTCTCAATCCCTTTAAGAAAATTATATTCCGACTTTCCTTGTTCTATTGCTGTATTGATCGTAAACGCTTTATTAATCAGTCCGATACTTAAAGACGAATATTCGGGATCATACCCACTGTTATATAGAAGAAACTTTCCATCGTAATCAAAACAAATGCAAGCTGCTACGTTGACACCATCAATTTCCAGAAAGAATAGCTTGAACTGGTCTCTTCTAGTAAATACAGCAGCAATTTTAGTAAAAAATATTTTATTTTCTTTAATGAGAAAACTACTTTTCTCGTCACTGCTAAGACTCATTAATCGGAAAAACTCATCCATCATTTCAACTTTATTAGTAGGCTCATATTGCCTGTATTTAGCCCCCGCATCTAGCCTTCTAATTTTTCTTCTTAGCTCATGCCTGTCTTTCTTACGAAGGTTAAGGAGGTACTCTTCCCACTGTTCCGGTAGTTCAGCGTATGGTGTCTTATCATTTTCCGTCACTAAAACCTCGTGCCCGTTGCTTCTTGCTATCTCAACAAAATGAGTCAACGTAGGGGATGACTCGGGAATAGATTCGAGCCTTAAATTGCTCCAAGGCATAGACTCGATATAGGGCCAACACAACTCAAAGAAATCTAATTCACGATCCGCAACAACGGGAAAGTCCATATAATCGAAAACACTTGAGTCGCCTATAAAAGTAGTAGCGTTTTCTGAAGGTAATAGAGGAATTATTCCAATGATTTCTTCATCCAATGAAACCGCTCGGACTTTTGGAATACGACCGTGGCCAAATGTACTCCACCAAGTAGCCTGCCACCACGGTGTTATAAATATCGTGTTTGTGGAGCATTTAGGAAGAATCCTCTCCCAAACAGATTCGTCTTGTTGTCTGACATGGCTACCAAATAAGCTCATTTACATCCTTTCAGAGACGCTAAAGATATGACATCCTTTAGCGACGCTAGCTCGCCTTTTGCGCCTCTTTCCGCAACAGTCACAATGTGACTGCCTTGTTTTCTAACTCCTCGCATTGTCATACACATATGTTCAGCTGACATAAACACGAATACAGCACGAGTATCTAAGTTGTCCTCAATAGTGTCCGCAACTTGAGATGTTAGACGTTCTTGTATCTGTGGCCTCCTGGATAGTACTTCAACTACACGAATCAATTTACTGGCGCCCACGACTTTACCAGCGGGCACGTATCCCACATGTGCATAGCCTATAAACGGAAGTAAGTGGTGTTCACATACAGAAAAAAAAGAGATGTCTGTTACAACTACAGGCTCGTGGTGATCCTCATCAAAAACCGTATGCAAAAATAAGGCAGGGTCTTGGCTAATGCCTGAAAACAGTTCAGAGTAGAGCTTCGCAACACGAGATGGAGTATCTCTCAGGCCTTCCCTCATAGGGTCTTCACCGATAAACCCAAGTATGCTTTCTATAGCCCTTTCAACACTGAGCGTGCTCTGAATTACGGAGTCATCAATACAAACGTTATTTTCGCTCATGCCAGTGATAGGGCCTCCTCCACTGACTCAAGCTCTGCAGCGTATTCCCCTATGGAAGCTGGTTCGATCTCATTTGCAATATCAGGATCTTTAAGGCCATTTCCTGTTAGTACACAGACGATCTTCTTACCTGAAAAATCAATGCCGTTATTAGCCTGTTTTAAAAGACCCGCTACGGACGCTGCGGAGGCCGGTTCGCAGAAAACACCTTCTTTTGACGCTAGCAGCCTGTAGGCAGCCAATATTTCATCGTCTTTAACGGAGCCGATCATCCCTCCTGATTCATCCCTTGCTGAAACAGCCTTAGCCCAACTAGCAGGATTACCAATCCGAATAGCTGAGGCTACCGTCTCGGGAAAATCCACCGGTTTTCCGGTCACTATAGGTGCTGCTCCTTCAGCCTGATAGCCATTTAAAATCGGGAGTTTATTACAATCTTCTCTTTTCCTAGATTCAACAAATCCCTTCCAATAAGCAACTATGTTACCCGCATTTCCCACCGGAATGAATAGATGATCTGGAGCATCTCCAAGATCTTCAATAATTTCAAATGCAGCCGTTTTTTGACCTTCTATTCTGTGTGGATTAACAGAATTTACTAATTCAATTGGATGTTTTAAGCAAAGTTCTCTGGCTATTTCAAGTGCTCTATCAAAACTACCATCAACCATTGCTATATGAGCGCCGTATGCAACAGCTTGCGCTAACTTTCCCCTTGCTACATTTCCTTTCGGGACGATTAAAGTAGTCTTTAACCCACAGTACGCACCATATGCTGCTGCAGAAGCACTAGTATTTCCTGTAGAAGCGCAGGCAATGGTCTTCACTCCTCTCTCTAAAGCCTTGGCTACGGCGACCACCATTCCCCTATCTTTAAACGATCCTGTGGGGTTACAACCTTCTAATTTAAAATAAAGGCTCGCACATCCGATCGAATCTGATATGTTCACAGATTCCACCAAGGGCGTGTCTCCTTCGCCAATGGTAAAAATAGGGGTATCCCCCGTTATTGGTAGGTATTCTTTATATCTTTTGAGGACGCCATTAATCATACAATTAGGGGAATCATTATGGTTATTTAGTCTGCACGCGCCGTTGACCGTAATCCCTTCAACGCACACCACCAGCATGTTCATACCACTGTAACTCAGGCTCTAGGGCGCTGCAAGGATAATCAGTGAAAATCACAGTGATGGCAACCAAAGATTCCCGACCAGTAATTTTTTATGGCTGTTTAATAGTCTTAACCTTTACACTAAGATCGTTGGCTTTCCTCAGTGGGGATTTATGGTTGCGTTAACCCTTGAACAGTAATTCGAACGAGGCTGGATCGAACATGGTATTACAGATAACAGATGATGTGATCGCGAATGCTATAGAAAACGAAAAGCGCCGACAATTTGACAACATTAATCTAATCGCGTCGGAAAACTACGTAAGTGCTGCAGTATTAGAAGCACAGGCCTCTATATTCACCAACAAATATGCTGAAGGATACCCTGGAAGGCGCTACTATGGCGGTTGCGAATTTGTCGATATTGTGGAAGAACTTGCAATGCAGCGGTCAATTGATCTATTCGATGCTGAATTTGCAAACGTTCAACCTCACAGTGGGGCGCAAGCAAACATGGCGGCCTATTTCGCTTCTTTGGAACCAGGGGACACCGTTATGGGAATGAGCCTAGACCATGGTGGCCATCTAACGCATGGAAGCGCAGTCAATTTTTCCGCAAAGCTTTACAACTTCGTTGGGTACGGAGTGGACAGAGAACTGGAGACGATAGATTTTGATCAAGTGCAATCCCTAGCAGAGAAACTTAGGCCGAAATTACACGTGGCCGGAGGATCGGCTTATAGTCGGACCATTGATTTTCGAAAATTCAGGCTAATCTGCGACTCGGTTGGGTCTAAACTTATGGTTGATATGGCTCATATTGCAGGGCTCGTCGCAGCTAAATTACACCCTTCCCCAGTGATAGAGGCTGACATCGTCACGTCCACTACACACAAGACACTTAGAGGTCCCCGAGGTGGATTTATCCTTGCAAAAAACAGCCTTAGCCGCAAAGTTAACAGCGCCGTGTTTCCAAACATGCAAGGAGGCCCGCTCGAACATACCATAGCTGGAAAAGCCGTAGCTTTTAAAGAGGCAACATCTGAAAATTTTTGGCATTACCAACATCAGGTAATAAATAACGCAAAAGTACTAGCAGAAAAATTAAATAAAGGCGGCCTAAGAATTGTTTCAAACGGGACTGATAATCATATGATTTTAGTGGATTTATCCATATTGAAAATTTCTGGGAAAGAGGCGGAGGAAGCCCTGTCTCGATCAAATATAGTAGTAAACCGGAACGCTATTCCTTTTGACAAAAGACCTCCAAGACAAGCTAGTGGTATCAGAGTGGGAACACCTGCCATTACAACGCGCGGAATGAAAGAAAAGCAATCAGAAAAAATTGGTGACCTAATCTTGAAAGTACTTACTAATATCGGAAATACTACGATCGAAATCCAAGTGAGAAACGAAATCCTTGATCTAGTCCATCAGTTCCCCGTGCCTGGAATAAATCTAACGAGGGAATAGTATTATTACGAAGCTTACCAGATCCCTAAGTTTATTCAAGGATCGGGCCCATACCATTCCTATTCCATTCTAGATCCACCCCAGGCCCGAGAGACGCCTGCCGCCGTAGGCTCCACTATGACGTTTACGACCGCCGGCTTACCGCTTGAAAACGCCCTATCGAGAGCAGGTTTAATTTCTGCTGGATCTTCCACCCTTTCGCCATAACCGTGCAAAGCCTCTGCCATTTCGTCAAACGCTGTATGCCCAAGCTCTCTGCCAGGTTTTCTCTTATCTGGCGTTCTCGCGGTCCACCCGGCATTGTTGCTTATCACTGTTACAACAGGCAAATTGTGCCTGACTGCCGTATCGATTTCCATAGCATTCATTCCCATCGATCCGTCACCATGCAAAACCAAGACTTGTTTGTCAGGTTTTGCCACCTTTGCACCAATCCCATAAGGAAGTCCTACACCCATTGTTCCTGTTACACCTGAGTTAAGTCGATGACCTGGGTAATAGGTAGGAATTGACTGTCTGCCGAAATGAAGTATCTCGTTTCCATCCACTGACACAATTGCATCTCTGTCCAAGAATTCTGTGATCTCTTTACATAGTCTCAAGGGATGTATTGGAGTCTGATCAGAATTAAGTATCGGAGCGTTACGAGCCGATCGTTCCTCATCCGCTTGTCTCAAATTCACCACCCATGTCGACTCCAAAGCACCCGCGAAATCTGACCTGTTCCCATCGGCAGCTTCATTAAATTGAGCCATTACCGTCTTTGCATCACCGAATATACCAAGTTCAATATTCTGATTATGACCTAATTCGGACTCATCAATATCTATCTGAATTATTCTCGCACTTGGGTTGAATCTTTTACCGTAGTTCATCATCCAGTTGAGCCTAGTGCCGACTACCAGGACCACATCAGCTTCTCTCATAGCAGTGGATCGTGCAGCAGGAAACGAAACCGGATGGTCCTCAGGAATAAGACCCCTAGACATAGGAGCCGTATAGAACGGTATATTAGTTGTATCGACAAATCGCTCGAGTTCTGGTGCCGCTCCGGAAAAGAAAGCTCCTCCACCCGCAAATATAAGTGGCCTGTGGGCGCCAGAAATTAACTTCATTGCCCTATCAACCGCAGAGCCTTCGGCCGCTGGCCTGGTGCGTGTTTCTGCTCTAGTGGCTTGTGATACAGATTCTTCCTCAACTTCCTCATAGAGAACATCACCACCGCAGTCTATATAGGCAGGCCCTGGTCTTCCAGATTGCGCCTGCCTGTAGGCGGTACTGACAATTTCCGGATATCGCGAGGCCATCGTTGGTCTATGCCAATATTTGCAAAGGGGTTGCATGATTCCCACCTGGTCTACCTCTTGGAAAGAATCCCTGCTGATTTCATGAACTGCACTTGCACCACCAAGGATTACCATCGGTGCACAGTCAATTGCCGCAGTGTAGACTCCTGATATTAGGATAAGCGTACCAGGCCCC
>CAZZBP010000016.1:350-3971 GCA_964652755.1 uncultured Dehalococcoidia bacterium | reverse complement strand
GTACCCCTGGCTTCCCAGTCACGCGTGCATAGGCATGAGCTGCAAACGCGGCAGCCTGTTCGTGCCTAAAGTCGATGGTCCTGATTCCTTGATCTTGGCACTCCATGACAATGTCAAAGTCAGGCCCACCCATTAGGTAGAATAGGGTATCGACGCCTTCCTCTTTCAAGGTCTTCGCTATCAGATAATTGCCCGTAACTCTTCCCATTTTGGTATTCTCCGCGTCAAGAAATAATTTTCAACCCCATAAAGAGATGTAACGGCATCTTTTGCTACATTAACATAGGGCTTCATAACCGCACAGATAGCCCCATATAGCTCCTTTCATAACATGGGAAGCCAGGCAAAATTAGCTTAAACCTCACTGAGGAGAAATCTATTTATATGTCTGTTGAACTTATGAAAATAGAGCAACAACCCCCTAGGTGCCAAGAGGACTTCCTCCCTATAAAAGTGATACTTGAAACCAGACATTTTTTAATTTATACACTTTTCAGAGGCCCTAAAGGGATTCAATTCTCGATGTCTTGTTAAGCAAGTGGCATTTGTGTGTCATACGGTCGTTCCATAAACAGAATCTTAGACTTTCGACCCAACATTGAATAAATTCGTAAAATCACCCACCCTTTTTCTTGAATTCTTTCAGAGCGGAGGCCGCCGCAGATCGTTCCGCTGCAGCCTTGCTTGGGCCGGAACCCTTACCCTTGATAGAACCGCGGACAGAAACTTCTGACCAAAAAGTGGGCGAATGGTCAGGGCCTGCATTTTCCGTTATTGTGTATATAGGGGTTTCACCGAATAAAGATTGAGTAATAAGTTGATATTCAGTCTTGGGATCCTTCTTTACCCCCGACAATCTGGCGACTTTGAATTCTTCTGAAAGCCACTTCTTGACTACATCACATGCAGCGCCAAAACCTTTGTCAACGAAAACTGCACCAACAAGTGCTTCGAAAGCTCCCGCCAAATTCGAGTCCTTATTCGTACCCCCATTATTCCTTTCGCCTTTTCCAAAAACTAGAAAATCACCTATTTTTAATCTTCTGGCAGCACCGGAGAGTGAGTTGCCACTTACAATCTGAGAACGCAATTCCGTTAGAGTACCTTCATCCAAACCACCATCTGTCCGAAACAATTCGTCTGCGACTGCTACGCCAAGAACCGCATCGCCTAAAAACTCAAGTCGTTCATTATTTGGGTGTGAGGAATCTGAGGCCTCATTGGTAAAAGAGCTATGGCACAATGCCTCTACTAGCAATGCCGTGTTCTGGAAATTCGTTCCCAGCGATTCCTCAATAAAAGCAATATTCAGATTGTATCCCCCGCTTGAAAATCATTCTGAGGATTTTATAGCTTATAACAGATGTCTCCTCTATACTGCTCCCTTCGGCCATGGCGGCTGAGGACGTTTTATTTCACCTATATAAGAACGTTCAGAAAATAATCCGACAAAATGCTCGAACGCCTCCGTGGATTCATTCGCTGGAGGTATAAAGGTTTTGAGATAGGCTGACTGTCCATTTTCAAATATAAAGGTAGGTGTGCCGAAAGCGCCGTGAACCTCTGTTGCTTCCGTATGGTCTTTTGCAATTATATCCACAATCGAACTGTCATTAAGATCGCTTTTAAATTTATTAATATCTAGTCCACAATCTTCTGCGATCCTAACGAAAACCCTGTTGTCGTTCAAAGGTGCCCTGTTACCTCCGTGTCGTTCCTTAAGTAGCGCTAGAAAGAACCTATCAAACGCTTCTTCTCCCTGCTTTTTCGCCGCCTCACCTGCTATAGATGCCATCAAAGATCGAGTCTTGGTAAAATCATCTTCATTCCATACTCGCCAGTCGCCAGGATCCTGTTGGTTAATTTGCTGTAAAGAGAAATTCCGCCAGTTCAACCGAAGGCTACCTTCCCTTTCTTTTTTGACTATATCCAGCCACACGGCCGCATTGAAAACATAGGGTCAAGCAAAGTCATAAAAAACGTCGTAACTAAGAGTAGGCATTGCAACCCTCCTAAATGTGATTTCACGGTTCTTCCTAAAACAGATTCTACTTTTCTCTCGGCAGAGCAGTCAAAGTTGATTCACTTGCGCGGCAGTTGTAACAATTAGTTAACAATCCGGCAACAATCGGGAAACAGTGGACACTGATAATGACAGTGGAGTTAAATATTATGAACGTTTAATCATAACAGAGTGCCTAAACCTTACAGTGACCGGAGTATAAGTTACATCAAGCAGTGATAGGAGTTATGCCAAATGGCAAATGAATCAGCCGAAGTCTTAAAATTAATGAAAGACAATAATTGCGATATTTTAGATCTGAAATTTACGGATCTCCCTGGGACTTGGCAACACTTTTCAGTTCCTATAGGGCAGGTGGACGATTCTTTAATAGCTAAAGGAGTCGGATTTGATGGATCAAGTATCAGAGGATTTCAATCTATCGACGAATCGGACATGCTCATAGTGCCTGATCCCACCACCGCTAGGGTGGATCCTTTTTACGGTGGAACAGTAACCTGCATAGCAGATATACGTGACCCAATAACGAGTGAAAGCTATAGTAGAGATCCTAGAAATATTGCCAAGAAGGCAGAAGCTTTTTTAAAGTCGACCGGAGTCGGAGATACCTCATACTGGGGACCAGAAGTCGAATTTTTCATATTCGATTCAGTACAATTTGATTACCGTTCTAACTCTAGCATGCATCGGGTCGATTCTGATGAGGGAATTTGGAATTCCGGAGCAGATAAAATGCTTGATGGAGTCACCCCAAACAGAGGCTATCGCCCAAGGCATAAAGAGGGTTACTTCCCGGTTTCTCCGATGGATTCGGCTCAAGATCTCAGAAGCGAAATGGTAAGGTCGTTGGTAAACGATTTTGGTCTGACTATCGAAGCCCAACACCACGAGGTTGCCACGGGAGGACAAGCTGAAATAGATATGAGGTTCGACACCCTTTTGACGACAGCAGATGCTGTGATGACCTATAAATACGCTGTTAGAAACGTCGCGAAAAGAAATGGCAAAGTGGTTACGTTCATGCCGAAACCTTTATTTGAGGATAATGGCACTGGAATGCACACGCACCAGTCAATTTGGAAAGACGGCGTTCCTTTGTTTGCCGGGGATAAGTATGCAGGGCTTTCAGACCTAGCGCTGAATTACATCGGGGGGCTTATCAAACATGGAAAAGCGCTCATGGCTCTCGCTGCTCCTACGACAAACTCTTATAAGAGACTAACTCCAGGTTTTGAGGCGCCCACGATTCTGGCATTGTCAGCCAGAAATAGGTCGGCTGCATGCAGAATACCGATGTATTTTGACGATCCAAAAGCTAAGCGAGTTGAATTCAGGTCGGCAGATCCCACCTGCAATCCTTATTTAACATTTTCCGCGATGTTGATGGCTGGTCTTGACGGTATAGAAAATGGGTATGATCCGGGGGAGCCGTTGCAGCAAGACTTATTTGAATTGTCTGCACAAGAAACGGCCGCATTCCCTCAGGTTCCCAGTAGCCTTGAAGAAGCCTTGCAGGCGCTCGAAGACGACCACGAGTTTCTTCTCAAAGGAGATGTGTTCACTAAAGATGTGATTGAGAACTGGATCACCTTCAATAC
>CAZZBP010000016.1:0-340 GCA_964652755.1 uncultured Dehalococcoidia bacterium | reverse complement strand
GCCCCATCCTTACGAATATTATCTATCTTATGATGCTTAAACATACTGTTACAGTTTCGGCATAGCGTAGTCTTTTCAGCGGAGGAAGTTTATCCAATTCAGGAACACTACAGGCACTAATAAAAGTTTGACACTTTTTTCACAAACCAGTAATATCTTAGCCCGACAAAGGAACGGTAACAAAGGTGATTTTTGTCAGAATCATACGTTCCTGTCGGCTGCGAAATGCTCCCCTGCGGCCGCACGATAGGCCCAAGGAAGGCCTGGAGATGCTGGAACGTAACAGCGAAGCAGTTGAATATGCCCTTTATGAAGCGAGAGAGAACGACGTCAAGTATAT
>CAZZBP010000015.1:27549-35232 GCA_964652755.1 uncultured Dehalococcoidia bacterium | reverse complement strand
CGGAATCTCCTCCGTATTTTTGTATAAGGTCCCACATAGTCGCGGGAGGGATCGATCCTTCCAATATGGAGATGGAGTTCTACTTTTGGGATACGGGCACGCCATTCTCTTCTGGTTTTCGTTTCTATCAAGTCTTAACGGTTCAGGTGCTTTGCGTGAGTATTTTGGCAAATTTGGTATGAGATAAAGATTATCATTGAGCTGGAAATCCACAAATTAAATCACAAGGATTAACCTCACTACTGTAGTATATTCATTCCTCGCGAGACTGTTTATGACCCTAATTAATAACAACATTAAAAACTATACAAGGAGTCAACGATGGAAGTTGTTAGGCAGAATGACGTAAATCCGGAAGATGCTTCAAACGCGCCTCTTTTCTACGGTGGTAAGGTGACTCGCCAGCCGCTGATTGGAGGCTCTAGGACGGACCAATTCAACTTTTCTCTTGTGTCTTTCTACGGCGGGGCAAAGAACCACTTTCATACACATACCAGCGATCAGATACTTTACGCGACACACGGAGAAGGCATTGTAGCGAACGAATCTGAAGAGGTTGTAATGAAGGCAGGGGACACTGCCTTCATCCCTGCGGGCGAGAAGCATTGGCATGGGGCCTCAGACGACCATGACTTTTTCCACATATCGTTAACAAGGCCAGATAGTCAAACGGAGATGTTTCTTCCCGAATAGAGCTATATCTATTCTTTGATTCGAGTACAGCTCAGCTGTAATCTTTTGCGGTAAAGTCGTACCGGGTGCCCACGCTGTTTTGTATAAAAGAGCCTGGAAAGTTAGCTGCGAGTTTGGTTGATGCAGTGAATCCAGTACAATGCGCCGGCACAATCCAATCGGGGGCAATTTCCTTTAGGTCCGTTATGGTGTTACGGATGATGATATCGAAGCTTCGTTGGTCTGGCAGGTGGAATCCCCCCAATATTGCATGAATTGTTTTGATGCCTGTAAGTTTCCTAGCATATTTACAAATATTGATTATTCCGGAGTGCCCGCATCCTGTGACCACCACAAGTCCCTTACCTTTGATGTTGGCAATGATTGCCTGATCATCTAGGGTCAACGGGTCAGGTTTCCATGATTTGTCAACCAGAATCTGCTGTCCCGGTAAGCCCTTTTCATATGGTACTGTTCTATCGACCTCTCCGGTTACCAGGAGAGACCTACTCAACAAGAAAGATGGTTGACGAGACTCCTCGATCACATTAAATCCACTTTCTGTAAGGGCGGCGCGGCTTACGGTAGGCAAAAGTGTTGGCTGTCTACCAGGTACCAAGATCCTTCGCCTGTTCCAAAACTCTGGGTGGATGATAATGGGTGGTGAGCTACGACCTAGTGCTTTGATGACTCCGTCGAGGCCGGTAGTGTGGTCGTAATGACCGTGGCTCATAACGAGTGCTACTGCGTCTTTGGGGTTTAGCTCCAGTCGCCTCATGTTCTCGGACACACCGGTAGGAGATACGCCAGTATCAAAAAGGATGCTACTAGAGACTTTCTCGGTGATCTCTTTTTTCTCTACTGTTAGCCATGCCGAAAATCCATGTTCTGCGCGTAGACCGTCGCGAGCCTCATTCGTCTCCAGATAACGTACAGGTATTCGGGCTTTGACTGAGGGGCGCTTCGCTGGACCGATATCCGGCATCAGACTGCTAGTGAAGTTATCCATAACAACAGTGACAGTTAATTTATCTACGGGATCAAGGGTCAGGTTCACAGGCGGTTGCGATTGCACAGTCATGGTTGATTTAGAACAGAAGGATCGATTACGCATTCTTTACAAACCGATTCTGGTATTAGCCCAAATTTCATAAGCCAACTAAAGAGGTAGCATCCGGTGCAAAACCCTAAGAATGTCTCTAAAGAAGCAAAGAATCCTAAAATGCCTATCAGGTATCGGGTTAAGACAACGGAATCGCCCAAGAAAAATGTAACAAGGGCAGCTAAAGAAAATCCCAATCCTATCGACTGAGCGAACCGCTTGGGAGGTCCAGGCACAGGCTTATCACGATTTCCGAAGATCGGGATTAACACTTTAGTAGCCAACAAACCTATGGGACTTAGTGTAGGTCCTGTCACCACCCGAGCGAGAAACCCATATACCAAAAACACCAGTACCCATTTATTGCCAGTTATTAGGAATAATAAAGCTAAAATTACGACCATGAAGGCTACGAGGCGGGCGGCATATTCGTTTACAGGATTCGGAAAGCTAAAGAGTTCTCTCACAATAGGACTAATTCTGTTCATTTAAGGTCCTGTATATTCCTTGGTGTTCTACAAGGTTGCTAAAGGCGGATTTCTAGAACTAGAATGTGCCAGCTTAACGAGATTATATAAGAGGATGGTGAAGTGAATGTTTTCCGCAAGGATTACCAGTCCTAAAAAATACGATATAGAGGATATCGAGATACCTTCTATAAGCGGTGGGCAATGTCTAATTAAGTTAGAAAAATGGTCTGTATGCGGTAGTGATATTCGCCACGGATACGGTCCTGTTCATCCTGAAGAAGAATACCCAATGCGTCACGGTGGAGCATGCCACGAATGCGCGGGCACCATCGTTGAAAGTAAGTCAGGTAAGATTGAGGTCGGACAACGAGTCAAAGTACTACCAGGCGCCTAAGGACCAGGTGGGCTGGTAGAATATTCTCCTAGAGACGAGGGCCGCATGGCCCTTTTACCTGATCACGGGGATCTAGGGGAGTGGATTCTTTGCCAGCCATCCGGGACAGTACTTTATGCGTGTCAGCAGATGGGGACTATATTGGGTAAGGATGTAGTTGTAATGGGACAAGGGAGTATAGGACTGTCGTTTACTGCTATTTGCGCCCGTGCAGGTGCTAGGAAAGTTATTGCGGTCGATCCTCTAGACTATAGGCTTGAATGGGGTACCAAATTTGGGGCGACGCATACCATCAACCCCGAGAAAGATGATGTTGATGAAGCGCTCTCAGAGATAACGGGTGGCAGGCTTGCCGACATATCCGTAGAGGCGGCTGGATTTCCCGACGCTCTAAGCGCTGCCATCAGGGGTGCAACAAAACACGGCAAGGTAATTATATTTGGAATTCAGGCTGGGCCTGCCGGAAGAAAAACTGAAATCGACACCTCGATTTTCCTGAAGAATGCTCCAACTATAATTCCAACTTCTGGCGCAGGCAGTGGTGATCCCATCGGTCATATTGATAGGATGATTGCTTTGAAGGACCGGGGTTGGTGGAACCCAGGGGAAATGAAGACACACGAAATGAACTTTGAAGAGGTTCAAGGGGCCTATGATCAGTATGAACAATACGAGGATGGGGTAGTTAAGGTGGTATTGAGTACTGATTGAGGTCTAAACGTTAAGTATTTTATTAAGGGGGGCATATCGCCCCCCTTTTTAGTTTATATAACCAGGCATATTTGGATATTACTGATAAATAGTCAGAAACAATGAATGGAGGTCCCAAGTGAAGATCAAGTCGATCAAAGCTATTCCTGCGTCTCATACCACTAGGAGAGTTGGTAGTGTTACTTCACGCAATTATGTATTCGTTAAGGTAGAGACGGATGAAGGCATCACGGGTTGGGGAGAAGCCACATGTGGGCCATTGAGTGTCTCAACGATGGTAGACGAATTCGGGGCAGTGATTACGGGCAAGGACCCAATGGAGATCGAAAAACATTGGCAGACTCTATATCACCATTTCCACGTAAGGGGCGGAATTGTACAGATGTCTGCCATAAGCGGCATTGAGATCGCTCTTTGGGACATAAAGGGACAAGCCCTTGGAGTGCCTGTTTACGAACTCCTCGGAGGTAAGATAAGAGATAGGATATGGACCTACGGTAGGTGGGACGGAGGGACTCCAGAACTCGCTGTTGAAAACGCTATGGATCACATCCAGCGTGGTCTTACAGCGCTGAAAGGAGATCCCTTTGAGCATCGAGGAATTTTTATAGATAGGGCATCGGAAGAGCTGGCTATAGCTAAGATGAAGGCAGTTCGTGAGGCCGTGGGTGACGATGTAGAACTTTTCGTAGAAGTACACGGGAGACTCGCACCGTCGGACGCGATTCGAATCGGAAATCGTTTAGAGGAATTCAGACCATTTTTCTATGAGGAGCCTGTTCCACCGCAGAATCTGGATGCTCTGAAAAAAGTATCTGATCATGTAAACATACCAATCTCTACCGGCGAACGATTACTGACAAAGTTTGATTATGCTGATCTGCTTCCACTTCATGCGGTCGATTTGATTCAACCTGACGTAGTGCAAGCGGGTGGCATATTGGAACTTAAGAAGATAGCTGCAATGGCAGAAGCGTACTATGTAGGATTTCAACCCCATAATCCGTACGGCCCATTCTGTACCATAGCGGCGTTGCATCTGGACGCCTGTACTCCGAACTTTCTTATACAAGAAGGTGGTATCCATCCATGGTTCCAAGATTCGACAGTGGGAGATTTTCCTGAGCAAGTAAACGGGTACTTCAGTGTTCCGCCAGGACCGGGACTTGGAGTGGCGATGGACGAGAATTGGCTTGCCGCGAATCCCTGGAATGATAAGGCTGCCCCCTGGAGGCCTCAGGCGGGAGCAAATCTATCACGTCAGGATGTGCACTGGTCATAGATCGTTCAGATATTCCTTAATTGCCTAACTTAGGGCGAATCCTTTTGCCCCGGTATAAATCGAATACACAGACTGGCTGGCAGTGATGAATAACCTGTTTCTCTTCGCTCCGCCAAAAGTTAAATTAGAAGGTACCTCAGGTAAATAGATTCGCCCGATGAGGTTTGAGTCAGGAGCATATATCGCGATCGAATTTGTTCCTCTTTGAGCTGAAGCCCAGAGGTTGCCGTCGGTATCGCATCTAATTCCGTCAGTTGAGTCCATTCCAGTCTCGGTGAAGACCCTTGCCCGTGAAAGGGAGGGCCCATTGCTATCCACGTCATAGATATATATAACTTTCGGATTGTCTGACCCGGAGTCAGCTATATATAGCTTGCTATAATCTGGCGAAAAACAAAGGCCGTTAGGCCTAATGGCTTGTGTGGTCATCACGGTTACTTCGCCTGTTTCGGGATCGACTCGGTATACTGCTGTTGGCAGTTCAGGTTCTGCCTTGTCTCCTTCATAGTCGTTGAGAATGCCGTAGCCAGGGTCAGTGAACCAAATAGCACCATCTGAATGCATTGCGACGTCATTCGGCGCGTTGAACCGAATGGTTTTATATGAGCTGGCTATTATTGAAATCGTGCCGTTGTGCTCAGTTCTAGTTACCTGCCTAGTTAGGTGCTCGCAAGTTACCAGTCTTCCTTCTCTGTCTCGAACGTTGCCGTTAGCGTTATTGGAGGGAATTCGATATTCACTTACTTGTCCTGTCTCTTCAATCCAACGCAATAAGCGGTTATTTGGGATGTCGCTAAAAAGTAAATACCTGCCATCACCGAACCATGCCGGACCCTCTGCCCATCTACAACCCGTAAATATTCTTTCTAAACCAGTGTTGCCAATAAAATATTTTTGGAAGCGTTCGTCTATGATCTCAATTGCAGGCTCTGGGTAAGGAATGGTGTCTGTAATCCAGTCCCTGTCGAGCTTCCGGTCTACCCCATCGGTTGTTGCCATATTCTTCCCCTTAAATCTTGTATCTCTACTTCATGTGCCGGCGGTACAGCTAGGTTAAATAGTTAGTCTGGCGTCGGGAGATTCTATGATAATCTAATACTGCTCCTCGCAGTATCTAACGGGCTCCACATAGCTAGATTGTGCTACGATTTCCTGAATGCTTTTTCGCTAGTTATATCTAATATTAGAAATTCTTACCTAACTGGCTCAGCATCGGTATGACCAAAGAAAAACATCAGAAATATAACGGTTGGAATACATGAAGCGGACCATAAAAGTTATCTCATCTAGCGACAGTAAGCTGTACTATGGGTGGCTTGTCTTGGCAGTTTGTTTTTTCTTAGTCATGATTGCATTTGGCGTCAGGTCGTCAATGGGTGTGTTCGTTACACCAATAGAGAACGAGATGAACTGGACGCGTTCGGAGATTACGAGAGTGATCTCACTAGGAATACTTGTAGGAGCCTTTTCCTTTTTAGTGACCGGGTATCTGCATGATAGATATGGCGGTCGTTTTGTAATCGGTGGGGCCCTTTTAATGTTAGGTGTTTCAGTCATGTTAGTAAGCATGTTGAACTCGATGCTTTCATTCATATTACTCTGGGGATTCCTGATGAGTTTTGCGTCTAGCGGAGTCTCATTCGTAACCATACATGCCTTATTGTCACGGTGGTTCTTCAGGCGTAGAGGCCTGGTAATAAGTATCTCCGCTGCAGGGGGCTCAATTGGCCCGGTATTACTGGCGCCGTTTTCAGCATACCTTATTGAAACTTTTGACTGGAGATCCGCGTTTGTTGTTCTGGGCGGGATGATATTTTTTATAGCCGCCCCACTAGCGTTAACATTCCTGCGTAATAATCCGGGTGGGATGATTCCAAGGAGTGAACTTGAGGGATATTCTGAAGATAAGGACAAATCTTCGACGACGAGCGTTGCGGAAGTATCGGGGTTATTGTTTACGAGCAAATGGAAACAGGCCTTAAGGACGTCGCCCTTTTGGCAACTGTCTCTTGCCTACCTTGTTTGCGGTATTACAACGAACATCATTTCCGTGCATTTTGTACCGTTTGCTGAGGATCAGGGAGTTCCTAAAATGACGGCCGCGACAATATTCGGCATCATGATGGGCCTCAACTCTGTAGGTGTATTGTCAGCTGGGTTCCTCTCAAACTATTTCAAACAGAAAAACGTTCTTGGAACTACCTACGCACTTAGAGGAATGGCTTACGTTCTGTTGTTAGTCGTAGGGGGGGTTGAAGGGATGTGGGTGTTTGCTCTGGTAGCAGGATTCTCTTGGATTGCCACTGCTTCAGTGACCTCGTCTATGACTGCCGATATATACGGACTAGAGAATATTGGCACCCTTAATGGTATGACCAATATGGCTCATCAGATAGGTGGAGCGCTATCAGTTTTGATGGCGGGGGAACTTAATCAACTAACAGGGTCTTACACGCTGCCCTTTTCGATTGCCGCATTGACGCTTGTCGTTGCCAGTATCGCGGC
Source organism: uncultured Dehalococcoidia bacterium (assembly GCA_964652755.1). Classification (GTDB taxonomy): domain Bacteria; phylum Chloroflexota; class Dehalococcoidia; order Lucifugimonadales; family UBA826; genus UBA11795. The sequence continues at coordinate 28,096 of CAZZBP010000015.1, read as the reverse complement.
TTTCAGCGTTAACGAAATAAAATATTCATACAGATATAACCCTGTATCGTCTGTCTTTAAACCTCTAGAAACAAACCCAGCTAGTTAAGCCAAGGTTATTACGATCGGTTCATTCTAGAATTTGAAGCATATTAAGATGGCATAACCATGAACCCAGCTAAGATCGTTGTATCCGGATTGATGCTCGGAATGGAACGGTTTCAAACGGGCGTCTCTTATAATCCTCTCTCTTCCAGATTACACAGGAACCCTTATTCGACCTATGACAGGTTGCGGGCCCGAGATCCAGTTCATTGGTCAAAATTAACAATGTCATGGATCATAACCAGATACGATGATGTAGATACTGTACTGAGGAATCCAAGAATATTTTCCAATGAGCGCAATAGCTATGACACTCCAAGGAGTTTGCTCACATTGGACCCCCCGGATCACACGCGCCTCCGATCTCTGGTGAGCCAGGCATTCACACCAGCCTCCGTGCAGGCCCTGGCGGAAAGGATGGGCGATATCGTGTCGGGAATCCTGGCCGAATTAGGCTTTGCCG
>CAZZBP010000015.1:1535-27539 GCA_964652755.1 uncultured Dehalococcoidia bacterium | reverse complement strand
TACCAGACCGTTTGACGTGATTGAATCGATAGCCTACCCGCTGCCAATAATAGTTATCTCGGAGTTACTCGGGGTAAGGCCAGACGATAGACAAAGCTTTGCCCGGTGGTCTGCTGACATCGCTCGTTCTATAGAACCGACTATCTCACGCAATGAGGCTAATAGGGTTGAGCAGTCTCGAGATGCCCTAAATCAATACTTTTCAAATGTCATAGAGGAACGTCGTAGACAGCCGGAAGAGGATCTGATCAGCCGATTAGTTCAGGCGGAAGAGAGGGGAGAAAAACTCTCACACGAGGAAATGTTATCTCTATTAAGGCTCCTCTTGGTGGCAGGGAACGAAACGACCAGAAACCTTATAGGAAACGGTCTTTTAGCCCTATTACACAATCCAGGTGAACTAGAACGCCTTCGCTCTGACCCATCCTTGATGGAGTTGGCTGTGGAGGAGATGCTGCGCTTCGATAGTCCGGTACAAGTAGATTTGAGGACAGCTGTAGAGAACACTTTGGTTGGAGGCACAGAAATTAGTTGCGGGCAGCGTGTTCTAGCTGTCATAGGAGCTGCCAATAGGGATCCTGAAGCCTTTTCGGACCCTAACACTCTGGACTTATCGAGGAACGACAGGCCAAATATGTCTTTCGGAAGAGGTATTCATCACTGCCTTGGGGCACCGCTTGCAAGATTGGAGGCCGCGGCTGCTTTCAGAGGAATGATTTACGGGGTAAAAGAGATATCCCTGGAGAAAGCCCCCCGGTTTCGCAGCCAACTAGTACTCAGAGGTGTTGAATCTCTGGTAGTAAAAGCTAATGAATTCTAGATGATTAACCTGCTTCCATATTGACTTGCAAAAGGTATGTGAAGGTGCCTTGGGTGTCTGAGAAGAAGTAGGTCAGCCTTTTTTACTTTCGCAAGAGTATAATCGTGGGATTCTTCGTATTAGAGGTACCCCTCTGGACCGGCTCAATCGTATAGTCACGCAGAATGGTCGCTTCTTTTACGGGTGGGTAATAGTCGCGGTGATGGCAGTTGTCGGTGCAGTTACCATGGGTATGGGATCCCTGAATTTTGGTTTATATATCAAGCCAATGGGTGATGAGCTAGGTATAGGTCGGGCATCGTTCGGGTGGGCCTCTTCGGCTAGGAGTGCTACGGGTGCAATCACAGGGCCATTCATTGGCAGGCTCTTAGACAGATATGGTGCGAAATGGATTCTAGCATCTGCTGCAGTGATAACCGGTCTTTGCATGATTGGCCTAAAGTACACCTCGTTATCATGGCAACTCATATCCATATTTGCTGTAATGGGGCTGGTTGGGATGAGTGGTCCAGGATCTTTGACTACCTCTGTCCCGCCAACAAAATGGTTCGTTAAGAACCGGGGGAAAGCTTTAGCGTATTCCTCCGCGGGTATCTCAGCTGGAGCAGTAGTTTTTGTTCCGCTTACGCAAGTGTTTATAGACAAATACACTTGGCAGGATTCGTGGGTAATTCTGGCATTTATTGGTATGGGAATTATCGTACCGTTGTCATTGCTTTTCCTTGTCAGAGAGCCAGAAGACATAGGTTTGTTGCCTGATGGTGTAAAGGCATGCAAAACATCAGATTCTGATAGAGAAGACACCCATATAGGCGAAACAGAAAAATCCTGGACGACTCGCGAAGCAATCAGGACTTTCCCTATGTGGACACTTACCGCGGCTTTCTCAATCCTGTCTTTAGGTATACTCACCCTTGCACTTCATCGGATTCCCGCTTTCATGGACAGGGGGCTGGAGCCAAGCTTGGTGTCACTAGCTACAGCCTTTGACGCTGTGTGTGCCGGTGTCGGAAGTTTCACGGCTGGAATGTTGGTGAGAAAAATCCCTGCAAAAATTATAGGTAGCTCTGCTTTTTTAATGTTGGCTGTAGCAAGCGTAATGTCCATATATGCGTATGACTTCTGGCTCATGTTTTGGTCTATGGCACTCTTCGGACTTGGTATTGGCACGAATATGTTTAATCAGAATTATATTTGGGCTGAATACTTTGGCAGGACTAACCTAGGAAGTATTAGAGGGATTGTTATGCCGATAAACCTCTTCATTGGAGGTTTGGGGGCCCCCGCGGCGGGATATGTTGTAGATACGACCGGATCTTACGATCCGGCATGGTGGACAGGGGTGGCGCTCATGTTAGTAGCTGCTGTTCTCTTTGTCGTTTCAAACAATCCAGGTGAGCCTCAGACTGAACCGATTGTAGAATCCCCATATAATGTCGACGGCATCCCTAATTCGGGTGCCCATGATAATCAAGGAGGCGTAGTTTGAAGGTTGGTCTTTTTATGGAATGGCCTAATCCTGAGGTTCGAGAATTTAAAGAAATTTTCGATGACGGTATCGCCCCGATAAAGTTATCTGCGGAATTAGGGTATGACTATGCTCTGATAGCTGAACACCACCCCTTGAGCCTGACAAATTAATACCTGGGAGTCCAACCTTGAATACTGAATTTGTTCCGTACTCTGTAACCTGGGCGGATGGTGCGAGGGTGTTCGTATCAGCACTAGATGTTTCTCTTGGAGACTTACCTACTCGCAGTGAGATATTCGATGTGCTATGTGATTTACCACATGGTCAGTTCACCAGCCAGAAAACGAAGAGGATGCTTAGATGGATGCCTACGGACAGCTTGCATACACATTGGAGAAAGTCACCACCATATAACTGATCACGGGATATGTTAGGAGTGAAATGATGACCAATCTGAATGACGGTGAGCGTGATGTTGGATTTCTTCTCGAGCAAGGTGAAGTAAATCTCCCTCCGACTGGACGACCAGTTGTGTATGCCACGAACGGAATTATTTCCAGTGGCCACTATCTGACCTCTATGGCGGGGATGAGAATGCTAATGTCAGGGGGAAACGCATTCGATGCTTTGGTGTCTGCGACGTTTGCAGCATCTGTTGTCGAACCCATCGCTTCCTATTCGCTTGGAGCGGAAGCTACTTTCATGGTTTACCACGCGCAGAGTGGCGATTTCTTATCTCTGAGTGGTCAGGGAACGGCTTCAGGGAAAGCGTCGCCAGAGTTCTTTCTGTCCCAAGGTCACGACTCTATTCCAACAGGCCCGGGCGAGTATGCGCCGTTGTCTTTTACTGTACCCGGCGTTTCAGCTGCTTGCCTTTCTTTACTCGAAAGGTACGGGACCAAGACTGTTCAGGAAATTCTTTCCACGTCAATTGAGTATTGTGAACGGGGTATACCTAACTATGAATACATGCTCGCTCGCTTGGATGCGGGAGATTCCATAAGTCAGTTTGAGCTATTTCCCCCCGGGGGGCTAGATATTTTCTTTGAGGATGGGAAACTGCCAAAGCCAGGAACACTTTTAATCCAAAAAGAGTTAGGAAGGGTATTTCGAAACATGTCTGGAGCGGCCGATATTGCAGGAGGTCACAGAAAAAATGGAATATCAGCTGCACGAGATTGTTTCTACAATGGGGAAATAGCAGATGCTATTGCATCGGCTTCGCAGAGGGTCGGGGGTATTCTGAGTAAATCTGACCTGGAAGGATATGAAGAAGCCTATGCCACACCTGTAGGCACCACATATATGGGATATGGAATATATGGGCACTCGACTTGGACGCAAGGACCCGTGCTGCAGCAAGCACTGAACATATTGGAGCAATTCGATCTTAAAGCCATGGGGCACAATTCAGTTGAGTACATTCACCTTGTGACAGAATCCCTCAAGCTGGCTTTGTCTGATAGAGAAGCGTTCTATGGTGATCCCGATTTTGCCGTTGTACCTGTGGACGGTCTACTGTCCAAAGAATATGGAGCGGAGAGAGCCCAGTTAATTGATCATGACAAAGCTTTTCCGAAAATGCCTGACCATGGGAATCCGTGGAAGTATTCAACGCTGGACGGATCGGTAAGTCAACAGCCGACTTATGAAACCGGAGGACATACAGACCTTCAGAGTGAGAGTGGAACTACTCACGTAACGGTTATTGATCGGGACGGTAACATGGCATGCTCAACGCCTAGTGGAGGTGCCTTTAACAAATCGGTCTTTTTCTCAGAATTGGGGTTTGGCGTGAGTACTAGGAGTGAAATGCTCAACTTCACAGAGGGTCACCCTAATGTTGTAGAGCCTGGTAAACGTCCTCGGACGACTATCATCAATTACATGATCACGAAGGGTGGCGTTCCCATCGCCACAGTGGGATGTCCCGGAGGTGATGCTCAGGCTCAAGCCAATCTGCAATTAGTTCTAAACACTCTGCTATGGGGAATGAATCCTCAGGAAGCATCAGAGGCTCCACGCTTTTCAAGCCTGAGTGTTCCAAACTCGTTTTATCCTCACACTTATCTGCCCGGACAGCTTTCTATAGAGGATGGATTCTCGGAGGACGTAAAAAGAGGGCTAAAAGAAAAAGGCCACGAAGTTGTCTATGCCGCAACATGCGGAATGGGGGCCACCGTGGCTATTCGAGATCCTGAGACTGGGGTTCTCGCCACGGGAGCAGATCCAAGAAGGGCTTGCTACGCCATAGGGCTATAACAGGACACTTCATTCCGCTGTTAAAAGTACCTTGAATCGGTAGCCATATGTATATTTGGTTAGGTAATATGCGGTCATGAAGCAGATTATGGCCATATTACTAAGTTTCACTCTAACCTTAATCTTCGTAGGGTGCCAATCAGGCGGAACCAAGTTGTATTTCACAAGTGACAGAGATGGCAATCTTGAGATCTACTCGACGATAGTGAATTCTGGAGAAGAGATTAATGTTACTGACAAAGCTGAAGACGAGTACGATCCCGTGTTGTCTCCTGACAATAAGTGGGTAGCCTTTCTTGTCGGGGATAAGCACAGTTCGTCCATTGATGTGCTAAGCCTAGATTCTGGAGATTCCCCTGAGCGATTCACAATATCCAAAGGCTCTGGAAATTTCTCTACACCGGTCTGGAGCCCAGACAGCAAAAGGGTTGCGTTTACAGGTGAGGTGAGTGGCAAAGGGTCTCGTATATACATAACAGCGGTTGGGGAGTCATCCCCTGCCAGACTGTCGGATATTGAAGTGACTGGAGTCGGTGACTGGTCCCATGATGGAAATTCGGTTGTTTTTTCATCAATAGATGGTGAAAGATCGGGAATACATGTTCGGAATCCTGATGGTGTAAACCAACGTCAAATGACCTGTGCGAGAGACTACGATCCTGTCTGGTCTCCAGATTCGAAGAAACTCGCTTTTATTTCTGAGCGAGATGGAAACGCGGACATATACGCCATGGATAGAGACGCGATGGATGACCTCTGTCCAGATAAAAAGGATTCTCGGTTGGAAGCCTACCAGTTGACAGAAACAGACGAAAGGGAGTCAGACGTTTCGTGGTCCCCCGACGGTAAGAGATTGATCTTCGTGTCGGAACGTGACGGCAATAAAGAGATATATGTAATGGAAGAGAGTGGAAACAAGCAAACGCGTCTTACCTATAACGAAATTCCGGATTACGACCCTGTATGGTCGCCGGACGGCAGTACGATTGCATTCGTTTCCGAACTGGATGGCGATGCAGATATATTTGTGATGAACGATAAGGGAGAGAATCAGACCCGAGTTACGAATAATGATGCAAGTGACACAGACCCCAACTGGTAGTTACCGCTTTTCAATAGTTTAGAACTCCTTAGAATTCTAGAAGCCCATTCTGGTTACTTCATAAGCTCACCCTTTATTAACCCGTTACTTCTACTTATTTATACTCGCAAAGAATCCCTGTCGAGCACTGGTATAATTTCTAACAGATTTTATGCCTGATATAAGACTTACCGATGCCTCAATAGACACGACTGATAGGTCGACGAATGGTCATGAAGAGAACGGGCAAACGCAAATACAGACGCGTTATAGTGAAAGCAGGTACCAGCCTTCTCACGGCTGGTACGGATGAACTTGACCTCAATATAATCAAGGATATAGTTTCCCAGATATCTTCTCTTCGCAAGGAAGGTGTACAAATGATTCTGGTGTCCTCGGGAGCGGTAGCAGCCGGTCGCGGTGCGATGAAGGTCTTGGACGGTGCTAAAGGGGGATCCGCACCTGATCTCAACGAGAGACAGGTTCTCGCAGCGATTGGGCAGGGAAGACTTATGCATGTCTATGAGCAAGAATTCTCAGCATTTGGCATAACCACAGCCCAAGCTTTAGTTACCCGGAGAGACGTAAATGATCGTATTGGCTATTTGAACCTACGTAATACACTGTCAACCTTGTTGGACAATGGAGTTGTCCCGGTGGTAAATGAGAATGATGTTGTCGCTGTGGACGAGCTGGAAGGGGAAGTCTTTGGTGATAACGATAACCTGTCGGCCCTGATAGCAAACTTGATAGAAGCAGATCTTCTCTTGATATTAGGTGTAGTGGAGGGAATGTTCACAAAAGATCCCAATCTTCACGATGATGCGGAGATTGTGTCAGTTGTCAGCAGGGTTGACGATAGCGTCGATTCATTCGCAGGACCATCCTCGGATGAGATCGGTAGAGGGGGAATGGCGACGAAGATTGAAGCAGCACGTTTTGCTACGGCTTCAGGTGTAGATGTTGTGATCGCTAGTGGACTGGAAGAGAATGTTCTTCTTCGCCTGACTTCAGGGGAAAGGTTGGGAACATTTTTCAAGGCGTCAGTCAGTAGACTGGAGAGCCGAAAAAGATGGATGTTGAGTGGATTGGCCGGAGGAGCGGAGAAAAGAAAAATCAAAGTTGACGCAGGAGCGAAAAAGGCCATTACTAACGGAACCTCCAGCTTATTGCCAGCCGGTGTTGTTGGGTCATCCGGATGTTTTGAGCGTGGTGACATCATTTCCATTTCAGATGAGGATGGGGTTGTCATTGCTGCTGGTATAACTAATTACGCCTCTAAAGATCTATCGCGGATAGGAAGGGTTCGCTCAGATCGAATAGAGGAGATTCTGGGATACCATTATGGTGACGAGGTGGTACATCGGGATAATCTAGTTTTGCTGGTTGATTGAGAGCAATTTTGACATGAGAGAAATGGAAAATTTAGGTATTGCGGCAAAGCGATCTGCTAGGAAGTTGGCCTATCTGTCTGGTGACAAACGAAATGCTGCCATTAAAAACATTGCTGACAGGTTGTTGAGCTCCACCAATAAAATTTTGAATGAAAACAAGAAAGACGTAAGTAAAGGGCGAACGAAAGGACTTTCTGAAGCTATTCTTGACCGATTGCTTCTGACACCTGAACGTATAGACATAATGGCTTCAGACGCCCTTAAAGTTGCGGCTCTTTCAGATCCTGTTGGTGAAACCATTGAGATGAATACAATGTCCAATGGTATGCAGGTTGGACGTAGACGAGTTCCATTGGGTGTCATAGGAATAATTTATGAGAGCCGTCCCAACGTTACGGTTGATATATCGGCTTTGTGCCTAAAATCAGGGAATGCGGTGATACTTCGAGGTGGCAGTGAAGCATTCCATTCAAATACTGTCTTGGCCGAGGTAATTAGAGAGGCGGTCGAGGATGCGGGTGTTCCAAGGGATTCTATTCAGGCAGTAGCCGGTACCGACAGGGCCCTTGTGGCCGAAATGCTCAGAATGGATAAATTCATAGATCTTATGATTCCTAGGGGAGGCTCGGATTTAGTGGCCCGTGTTGCTGCGGAGGCATCCATGCCCGCCGTCACCGGGGGAGTTGGCGTTTGTCACACATACGTGGATAGGTCTGCATCCGTGGATATGGCCGTGGATATTGTTTATAACGCTAAGGTTCAGAGGCCCTCGGTATGCAATGCGTTAGATACCGTGATTATTCATTCAGGCATTGCCCCATCATACTTGCCCCGTATGGCAGAGGAATTTGGAAAAGCAGGAGTGGAAATGCGTTGTGATAAAAGGGCAAAGTCGATACTGGGGCCTCGAGAGGACGTAATAATCGTCCCTGTTAATGATGAGGACTGGGATACGGAACATTTGTCACTCAAGGCGGGTGTGAGGATCGTCGACTCCCTTGATGATGCTCTGGATCATATTGCGGAGCATAGCACTGGCCATTCCGATGCTATTGTCACTGAGGATTACTCAGCGGCCGATAGGTTTCTCAAAGAGGTTGATTCCAGCGCTGTAATGGTAAATGCATCTACTAGATTCAATGATGGCGGGCAATTTGGTCTTGGCGCTGAAGTTGCTATTAGTACTAATAAGATGCACGCAAGGGGCCCTATGGGTCTCAGGGAATTAACGTCTTATAAATGGGTTGTCTTGGGAAACGGCCACGTACGTCCATGAAACACTAGGGAATAGATAGGCGTGGCAAAAATTAACGGTTAGTCAGAACCTTCGACCCCACTCTAAGGTAAAAGCCCGGAATTTGGAGCGGCTTGCCATAGTAAGTGAAGATGCTGGGCTTGAAAGATTCGATGTAATGGTTGCCGCCTATAAGGCTCATTGTACTGACATTGTATGCAAAGTGATTGGGGGGTTCCGGTCTCTTTAGTACTGTCAAAATTGACGCCTTCCGGGTTTATACCCATAACCTGCATATACAAATTTTTCAAGGTTTACCAAGGTTGGCTCTGATCATGCAGATTCCATTTCTCATTGTACGTGTTAACCTTTCGCCGGGATCTCGCAGTAATAGGTGGTGGAAATTTAGTAACGGTTGGACGAGGGAAATTCATGCAGGAAGAGACATCTTTCTTTACGAGTGAAATGCAGCAAGAAGTTCGGGATTTTGTCGAAAAGTTGGAGACAGAACTTTCTCTGTATCCGCCCTTAAATAAACGTACACCCGATGAAGCCAGACATGATCAGGAAACCGGCGGTGGTAGGTACCCGGCGCCAGTTTTATCGCAAAGAGCTATTCAGAGGCAAATTCCATCGAAATCAGGTGATATTCCGGTTAGAGCCTTCATACCGGACGGACAGATAGATGGAGTTTACCTCCACATGCACGGAGGGGGTTGGGTTATAGGAAGAGCCCATCTTCAAGATGGCATGCTTGAAAATATTATGGAAGAATGTAATGCCGCAGTCATCAGTGTGGACTACCGTCTGGCACCTGAGCACCAATATCCTGCGGCTCAGGACGATTGTGAAGTTGTAGCACAATGGGTAATTGAGAATGCTCCAAAGGAATTTGGCACGGACAAGATAGTAATTGGTGGCGAGTCAGCAGGTGGTCATCTATCTGCATCGACGATGATCAGGATGCGTGACAGGCATGGATACACCGGATTTGCTGGAGCCAACCTCATGTACGGTGTGTTTGATCTATCCATGACTCCGAGTCTCAGGCTTTGGGGTGATAGAAACCTAATACTAAGCACCCCAATTATGGAATGGTTCATAGAACGATACGCGCCTTCTGAGGAGATCAGGAGGCACCCGGACGTTTCACCTTTGTACGCGACCTTGCATAATCTGTGTCCGGCTCTTTTTACAGTTGGAACCCTCGATCCCCTTCTCGATGACAGCTTGTTTATGCATTCAAGATGGTTTGCTTCAGGTAATCCTTCCACTTTGAATGTTTATCCAGGGGCGACACATAGCTTTGATAAGCAACCGACCCAACTGGCTGACATGGTTCTTGGTCGTATTCGTCGCTACATTACCGATAGTTTTCGCTCCTAACACTCAGGTAGAGTGCGATAGCCAAAAGATAACCAGCCGCGGCTGCCACGAAAATGGGATCGTAGGATCCCATCCAGGTTACAGCGTACGCCCCAGCTGTTGGTCCAAGACCCATCGCAGCAGTGCGACTAGGACCCGTTATACCTGTGGCAGTCCCAAACGAGTTCCGACCAAAAACAGTGCCTAACATCATGCTCCCCAAGACAAATATGACGCAGGTAATAGTTGTCCAAATGACAACGAGCGGAAATCCCAATGTTCCAGAGTTGACCGTCATGAATAGCAACGTAGGTGCGATCGAGGATGCGATGATTATCACGGCAATGCGTTTTGTGGTGAACCTATCCGTTAACCATCCCCAAATTGGGACCGAAATGCCACCAAGTAGGTTCCCCAATGTGAGGGCGCCTGCGGCAGCGGATTGAGACATTCCGCCGTCTATTAGGAATGGGACCACTTGGAAGATCACCATCGAAGTGGCCGTTACTGCAACGAATTCGCCCATTAAAATGAACCAAAACTGAGGTAGTGAAATTATCTCTTCCACTGTCCATTTCGGCTCAGTTAAAGGTGACGGAGTAGAGGAATCTTTGTCATGCTCCCGTATATCTTCTCCATCAGGAAACTGGCCTACTTCTTCAGGTCTGTGTCGCACTAGTAGGAAAATGGGCACGGCCAGTGGGACTGTGATAAATCCCAGTGTTCGGTAAGCTATTCTCCAGGAAAATGCTGAAGAGAGAGCCGTAATTATTTGTATGTTTGCAGATTCTCCAACGATTCTGTTCAGGGACGTGATACCCATGGCCAGATTCCTACGTTTTGTAAAAAAGTTAACAGCAATAGTTCGGGGAATAAGGTTTTGAAGGTTTGGGCCAGCTACGGATCTGATAACCATGTATGCGAAAAAAAATTGCCAGATCGTCTGCGCCCCTGCAAGGTATATGGAGCCAAACCCTACTGATAAGGCAGCAAATAACATCATCCATCTGGGTCCGAAGCGATCCACCATCTTCCCAATAAATGGCATAGTCAAACCGGAGGACCAGGTACCGAAAGTAGCTGCTAGAGCTATTGTTTTCCTGTCCCAACTCATCTCACCAGCGATAAGATCTTGCACTCCGCCAAATACTGTCTGTGCCACGCTGGTAGCGACAAATGCCCCAACCCCCGCTGCTCCTAGGACTACCCATCCGTAAAAGAAGGGGGGTTTAGGATGCCATCTATATACAGCCTGGGCGACGGATTTCAAGGATTTTCCTTTCTACTGTTGTGTGCGATGGGACAATTCTAATACCGTCACATAGCCAGCGTAGATGTCTTGGGTTTTGAAGATCACCCCATGTTACTATTTCGCGACTCTCTGATCGTCCAGTAAACGAATAAAAGAAAGGGGCGCCACGATGACCTACGAATTCATAAAATATGAAATTACCGACAACGGTGTGGCAAAAGTTTTGCTTAATAGGCCTGAGAAGCTTAATGCACTTAGTTTGCCTCTTCAGGCAGAACTCTATGAATGCCTGCAAGCAGCTGATGATGATCCGGCAGTGCGTGTAATAACACTGAGAGGTGCAGGTAGAGCTTTCTGTGCAGGTTACGACGTTACTCCCCCTCAAACAAATGAGGATCGTCGGGCTTCGGAAGAACGCAGGGGAAATATCAGGCAAGATATGCACCGTCTCCGAAAAACTGCACGGCTCATGACTTCGGTGTTTGATCTAAGTAAACCAGTAATTGCTGGTATACATGGTCATGTCATAGCGGGAGGAACAGACTTGGCACTGCATTGCGATATGGTCATAGCAGCAGACGATGCCAATATTGGGTTTCCCCCCGTTCGTTCCATGGGGACACCCCCAACCCATATGTGGACCTATATGGTTGGCCCTCAATGGGCGAAGTGGTTTATGCTCACTGGCGAGACTGTCTCTGGAAAGGAAGCTCAGGAAATGGGTTTGGTACTTAAATCAGTTCCGGCCGAAAGCTTAGATGCATCTGTTGATGGTCTTGCGAACAAAATAGCTAAGATTCCGTGGGAAATGCTTGCGGCAAATAAAAGTATTGTAAATAAAGCACTTGATCTGATGGGGCGAAACATGATGCAAGTAATAGCAGCGGAGACAGATGCGGTGTCTCATCAATCCTCCATAGTTAGGGAGTTCAACAGGATCTCTAGTGAGGAAGGACTTAAAGCGGCTCTTGCATGGCGCGATGCACCCTTTAAAGATGACTAAATCAGCGGACAAACGGAAAGGTTTTTAGATATGAGAGTGTCAGACTTGAAATTGGAACGAGCCGGTAAGAAACTTTTTGAAGAGTTTCAGTCACGAGACGAATTCACGATCATGGTGGGGGAAGATTCTCCTTCTAACGTAGAGGAGGCTTATGCTGTTCAGGAAATTTATATGGACCGGAAAGCAAAAGATGCGGGCGGATATTGCGGATATAAAATCGCCTATACAACAAAGGTTATGCAGGAACGTGTAGGCGCGACGGAACCGGTATATGGAAGGATACTTGCCAATGGCTTGAATCGGTCTCCTACAGTTTTAAAGGCGTCTGATTACGTGCGAATCGGTGTTGAATGTGAGGTGGCAGTTACGCTGGACAGGGACCTTCCCTCAACGGAAGCACCCTTTTCAAGAAATAAAGTTTACGATTCAATTAGGTATATTTCGCTCGCATTTGAGATCATTGACGGAAGAACCTCTTTAGGGGGCCCATCGGTTCTTCAGTCAATAGCAACGAATATCAGTGGTGCAGGTGTTGTTCTTGGTGATCCAATCGATAACTGGGAGGAATTAGATATTCCTGGAGCCAAGTGTGAACTTAAGCTAAACCAGCAATTAGTCGGGACTGGCATGGGCTCCGATGTTAATGGGCATCCAGTGAAACCTGTCACGTGGATATCTAATGCCCTAGCATCGAGAGGGAAGTCACTTCGGGCAGGTGATGTTGTTATAACTGGCAGTATGATTCCGCCTACGTTTCTAAAAGTTAATACCGAGGCTGTGGCTTCCATGGACCATCTTGGTTCAGTCACCTTGAATGTTGAATAGAAGCCAATTTTCCGTGATGTAGGCTCCTCAACTAAGAAAACCCCACCTGATAATGTCGTTCGTTCAATAATACGAGTGGGCTATTTTCTGAAATCCAAGAATATAGATTTAAGTCGGCTATCTGGAAGGTGTTCATGTCAAAGTCTTTTTCGCCTATTCTTGATGTTCATAGGGACGTTTCTTACTGTGTTGGTGGATTCGGTGAAGGGCTTGACCATCCCGAATGTGTGGCTTGGGGTTGTGACGGCTATGCATATGCCGGAGGAGAGGCAGGACAGGTTTACCGGATTGATATTGAAAATGGAGTATTTGAGCAATTTGCGAAAACGCCGGGATTTGTTGGGGGAATATGCCAGGACTGGTCACGAAATCTTTACGTCTGTAGTTCAGGTTCCGTGTATCGAATAACTCCACAGGGCTTAGTGGAGGTCTACTCAAGAGGATCCGAATCGGTGGATATGGTCACGCCAAATTACCCTGTGTTTGGCCCGGACGGTAGTCTTTATGTTTCTGATTCCGGAGAGTGGGGTCAAGATAATGGCCGTATATTTAGGATTTCACCTACTGGTGAGACTGAAGTCTGGTCTGAGGAAGTAAGAACTTTTCCCAATGGTCTAGCCATTTCACCAGGGGGGGATTTCCTATACGTTGCAGTAAGTTTAAATAAGCCGCGAATAGAGCGAATTTCAATAGCGCCTGATGGTTCATCCGGTAATGCCGAAGAGGTTACTTTTGTTCCAGAGAGTGTTCCGGATGGCTTGGCTTTCGATAACAGTGGGAACCTCTACATTTCTTGTTATCGGCCCGACCGTATTTACAGACTGACAACCAATTATGTTCTCGAAATATTGGCTGACGATCTAGAAGGAACACTTATGTCTGCACCTACCAACATAGCCTTTTGTGGCAATGATCGAAAGGATTTCCTTAGTGCTAACCTGGGTCGGTGGCATATTAGCAGGTACGACTTGAGCGAAATAAACAACCCCGAAGGCGCAGCCCTTAATTATCCGGCTTTAATGACGAGGGAGAAGGGATGATAGATCTCACAGGTAAAAGAGCGATTGTTACTGGTGGTGCCCAAGGGGTAGGCGGTGGAATCACCAAACAGATGGCGAAGGCTGGAGCCAGAGTTTTGGTAGCCGATATAGATTATCCGACAGCCACAGAAACCGTTGATCTAATTAAAAAAGGGGGTGGCATAGCAGCGGCTGTCGGTGTCGATGTCACATCCTATGATGATTTGAAGAGGATGGTAGCCGAAGTGCAGTCCCTCTGGGGAGGGCTAGATATACTCGTCAATAACGCCTATAACGCTGTTGAAGGTCAACAAGGAGGAGCGATTGACGTGTCAGAGGAGCGTTGGGAGCAAGATATTCGCTCTCTCGTTACTTCAGTCTATGCCGGTAGCAAGTATGCGATTCCTGTAATGACAAAGGGAGGAGGGGGTTCCATAGTAAATATATCCTCTGTTCACGGTCTGTTAGCTGCTAGAAAGGCTCTGACTTATGAGACGGGTAAATCTGCAGTTATCGCTATGACCCGACAAATGGCCGTAGATTATGGGGAAGTGGGGATAAGGGTGAACGCTATATGTCCGGGCCATATTGTTACGGAACGTATTTACGAAAGTACTTGGAAAAATAATTCCTCTGGTTTGGAATTCTTTGCTGATCAGTATCCTGTGAAGCGAACAGGCATCCCTGAGGACATCGGTAATGCGGCGGTGTTTCTTTGCTCGGATGAGGCATCTTTCATAACGGGTCATGCGCTACCTGTAGACGGTGGGTTGACTATTCAGTTACAGGAGAACTTTGGGGTGCAGCAGGCCAATTATGTTATTGATAATCCAGGTACTGAAATGCCGTACCGCAGGTAAACCGCGAAAATAATCTAGAGTTTTGTTTTTCAAGTGAGGGGTTACAGCAGACATGCCTAAAGCTTCAGTGAACGGAATAGATATTGATTACCAGGAATACGGTCCCGAAGATGGGAATCCCGAGGCTATCATCTTCGCTCATAGTGCTGGGGGTAACCTGATTTCGTGGTTCCAGCAAATCCCTTACTTTTCAATTGATTATCGGTGCGTGACATTTTCACATAGGGGATTCGGACATTCTTATGACATAGGAGATGGACCTGGTGTGAAAGCTTTCCCTGGAGACTTGGAAGCTCTAATGGATTTTCTGAATATCGAAAAAGCCCATTTGGTCGCTCAATCTATGGGAGGACGAACTGCATTGGGATTCGCTGTAAGCAATTCCAATAGAGTCTTGAGTCTTACGCTCGCAGATACAACCGGTGCCATGGGGGAAGAAGATGTTGAAATGGCACTTTCAGAGTGGAGAGAAAAACACGCAGATACATCTCTCATTGGATTCAGAGCTCTTTCGGAGGATTTTCGTATCAGGAAGCCTGAGATGGCTAATTTGTACCTGCAAATATCACGAACCAATCCAATGAGAGATGTATCTGTTCCTATTCTGTTTGGAGGTCCCAAAGGCGATAAGTTGAGTAACCTGAATATGCCGGTGCTCTTCATTGTAGGCGAAGACGATCTTCTTACGCCGCCGCACGTTCTAAATTTAGCTTCCAACCACATACCGGGAGCATCTTTGATATGCGTACCGGGCTGTGGGCACTCTGTTTATTTTGAGAAACCCGACGTCTTCAACTTTGAAGTTGGTAGATTCATCAGTGTAGCTTCTTCTTCATGATCTTTTCTAGTTCAGTATCTAGAACTGGTCTCCGATCCAAGGTCTTGGTCCACCAAAAATCGCAGCCGCTTTGGAGAGGTCCTCATCGGTTCCCTTCAGCAATCCAATGTTTTTGATATCAAGTGGGGATAGGTGGTTCGTATATAACGGAGCGAACCCCCTAGGCCCCATCGATAACCCACCCGTGCCACCAGGAGTGACCACACACCTACCCTCAGAAACGTCGAGTGTCCAAGTCCCGGTGTTCTCGTCCAACAATGGGTCTTCGATTGTTAGGGCAAGAGATATACTGGCCGCAGCGGGGTAGCCTCGAGCCTCAAGAGCCGACTTCACATTAAGTATTCGAACCATCCAATCCCGAGATTGAACCTGTTTTGCCTCCTGCTCTGCCATCATTAACGTCAAGGGGTCGTTGGGAGGCCCGTTCCATGAGATAGTCTCGATTACTGTGCGATGGTCAGAAAAGAATCTGAGGAGCCTTTGCGCCGCTTCTGGAGTGAGTGCCACCATGTCTCGTACCCGGATGTGATCCGCGGAGCGAGCTTGCTGAAAGTTAACGTATCCCACCGGCTCTGCGCCATCTTTCACGATATAAGTAAAAACCTGTCGACCTCCGGTCCCTAGGATTAGATCCCAGAGAACATCACCTCTATCGAGATTACCGTTACCGAGGCTTCCTCGTTTATTAAAGAGAAGAACCATCTCTTCCCTATCGGCCTCTCTTGCTTCGGTCATTGAGAGTTGGTTTGACGACGTATGCATTTCTTTTACTGGCGCCTCGTATGTCAGTTTGACACCAGATCGTTCATAGCCGAAGGACCTGTAGACTCGGGCGCTCGAAGGGAATAGGGTCGAAATTACCATGCCAGACGTCTGCATTTCGCTAAGGGCACCGTGCATCAAGACAGATGCGGCCCCAATTCCTCTGCCTTCGGGAGCCACTCCGACTGATGTTACTGCACCAGTCGGTACAAGTCTTCCTCCGAACCACTGACCCATGGGGATGATTCCCATGCCGCCGACTATTTCGCCTCCCATCCTGACCGCACGGAATCTTTCATGACCGACATGCTCGTTCCACCCGGGCTGGATGCTTCTGTGGAGAGCTTGGGAGATCGTTTTCCAGAGTCCGGGGGCTTCGTTAGCGGTTACGTTCGTGTATGTGAGTTCGGGTGTAGACATGTGGTTATATTTTGCTGCTTAAGAGACCCTATACTGTGCAAGGAATTCCAAATCCGGTTCCATTCCGAACCCAGGGAGATCGGGGGGACTTACAAACCCATTGTCGACCTGTAAGGTGTAGTTATAAACCTTATCAAAGATAGGGTCTGTCTCTCCTCGATAATATTCGAGGATAAGGCCGTTTGGGATAGCACAAAGCAGGTGAATATGAACTTCCTGTCGACCATGCGGAGCGATTGGAAGATTGTGCGCCTGCGCCTGGGCTGCTACTTTCATAAATTCGGTAACGCCACCCATAATTAGAGCGTCCGGTTGTAATATTGCTGCCGCCCTGCTTTCGATAAGATCCCGAAATCCGTAACGGGTGTATTCGTTCTCACCCGTGGCTATCGGTATGGATGTTGCTTGGCTTATAAGAACGTGTCCCTTGTAGTCGTCCGGCGGAATGGGTTCTTCAAACCAGAAAATATCGAACGGTTCCATCTTCCTGGCGATCTCTATCGCTTCGTAATATCGATAGGCGCAATTGGCATCTACTAGCAGTTTCACATTAGGACCGATTGCCTCCCTCACTGCCTTTACTCTTTCCACATCCTCGTTAATGGGCACAGCTCCGATCTTCATTTTTACTGCGTCAGCTCCCATCGACACGCTAGTTATCATCTCATCCTGTAATTCTTTTAAACCTTTGCCTTCTTCGTAATATCCGCCTGCTATGTAGACAGGGACCCTCTCGGTGTATCCGCCAAGAAGTTTGTAAACCGGCTTGTTCGCTGATTTTCCTTTGATATCCCATAGAGCTATGTCTATGCCGCTTATTACACGTGTAGTGATACCTCGCCTTCCTGTAATCTTCGGTTCCCAGAGTTCGTCCCAGATACGTTCATTATTGAAAGGGTCATGCCCGATGACAAAGCCCTTGTAGTAATCGAATATAGACGTGACTATCTCGTCCGAGGAATGTGTTCCTCCTATAAGCCCTACACCAGTAATTCCCTCATCAGTCTCAATAAAGACGAAATTTCGCCCGTCGTGTGTATAGGTGTGCTTTCCATTGCTCTGCGGAACACGCTTTGGCCAACTATAGCATTCGACTCGCATGTCGGTGATTTTCATTCTTTTTCTCCTCCGAATTTCTCGACCCTGATAAGCATAATGGCTGATTTAACGTAAAGCCGGGAAGCTAGTTAGGATTGGAAGTAGCCTGGTTGAGAACGGGAGTTCAATATGTGTCGGGGATTTTAGCACGGTGTTATCGACTAAAAGTTAACCGTTGCTCCACAGACCGGAGTTTTCTGGACAGATTGATACTGGTGTAGTATTTCAGCGATACAGCATAGGTTACGAAAAGGACATTCGTTAATGAGCACCTACAAATATTCTAGGTGGGACGGGACTCAGGATCCCATGGAGGATCGTAACCCTGTGTTTGATGCCCTTGCTGAAGAAATACTGGAGTCCGGTGATGTAAATGACGCTCTTCGAAACCTGTTTCAGAATGGTTTGCAAGAAGGTGCTAGAGAGGAAGGAACCCGAATAAGACCCGTAGGGGGCTTGAACGACCTAAAGAAAAGGCTTGAGGAACACAAGCGCTTCTTTTTGGAACGATACAACTTGGACTCTATAGTTGATGACTTGTCGAGAACTGTTAAAAATATAATTGAGGCTGAGAGGGAAGGGATCAAGAGAAGGCTCAGCAAGGCTCGGGACCATTTGAATAACGCGGCTGATTTTGAGCGAGAAGAGTTGGCAGATCCAATGGAAATCTTGCAGCAACGTGCGGCGAAAAACCTCTCAAGGCTTGATTCCTTGCCTGAAAGCCCATCCGGTACGGTTCGAGAACTCCGGAGTTATGATTTTATAGACCCCCAAGCACGCCAAAAATTTCAAGATCTGATAGCCGACTTGAGCAAGCAAATGACGCAGAATTTCTTCCAGGGTATGAAAGACGCGACGGAAAATCTGTCGTCGGAGGACATGGAATCGCTTCAAAACCTGGTAGAAGGCATTAATCAAATGCTTCGTGACCGAGCTGCAGGAGAAGACCCTGATTTCGACGGCTATATGGAAGCATATGGACATCACTTTGATCCAGATAGGCCTACAAGTCTAGACAATCTAGTTAACAGCCTAAGTCTAAATATGTCAGTGATGCACTCAATGCTAGAGAGCATGTCGGATGAAATGCGACAGGAGTTGACCTCTTTGACTCAACAGTCAGCCGATCCCAATATGGCGGCCGCTCTTAATGAGCTAGCTAACAACATCTATGCTGTAGCGCCCTTTGATGAAAAGGTTCAAGGATATCCGTTCACCGGCTCAGAAGAGCTGACAATTGACCAGGCAATGAACGTTATGGGCGATATGCAGAGTATCGAAGATCTGGATAGAAAAGTTCAGGAGGCGATTCGCAGCGGCAATCTGAACAACTTAGATCTGGATGAGGTTGAGGAAATTATTGGAGAGGACGCAAGGAATGACCTGGAAGAGGTCCAACGTATGGTTCAGGCATTGGAGGAAGCCGGATATCTTCGAAGGAACCGTGACCGGTTTGAACTCGGTCCTTTAGCAGTCAGACAAATTGCTCAGAATGCTATGCGGGAGATATTTGCCCAGATGAAGAAAGATCGGTTAGGCAGCCATGACTCTTATTTGAGTGGTGACTGGGGGGATCTATCAGGAACAACGTTACCTTATGAATCGGATAAGTCATTCGACATTAATTTACAGAAATCGCTTTTCAATACAGTTATCAGACAGGGCACGTCACTGCCCCTTAACATGTCGTACGATGACTTGGAGGTTAACGAGAGGGAGCATCTGACTCAATCGGCGACAGTGCTCATGCTCGACCAAAGTCGCTCAATGGGTATGTATGGTACATACACGTCCGCTAAGAAGGTTGCACTGGCCTTATACTGGCTTATATTAACGAAGTTTCCAAGGGATAAGTTTTACGTTATAGGATTCTCCGACTACGGGATGATTATCGAAGGAAAGGATCTTCCTGAGTCCACGTGGAACCATTGGGTTGCAGGGACAAATATGCATCACGGCCTGATGTTAGCACGTCAATTACTTTCCCGCGAAAACGTCGCCAACAAACAGGTTTTAATGGTGACTGATGGAGCGCCGACAGCCCACATGGAAGGAGCACAGGCGTTCTTTAGCTATCCGCCGAGCTACCGGACACTCGAACAAACCCTAAGGGAGGTCAAGCGTTGTACACGCGAAGGCATCACTATCAACACATTTATGCTTGAGGCTAATTTGTTTCTCATGGATTTTATTGACCAGATGGCAAAAATCAATAAAGGGAGGGCTTTTTATACCAACCCAGATCGACTGGGGAGGTATGTTCTTGTGGACTATCTCAAGAGCAGAAGGGCCCGTGTTTAATTGACATGACAAACATTATTGGCTGCGAAGTGATATCTTAGCTAGAATGGTCCTTAATTTCCAATACTCGTAGGGGGGACATAAGTTGCCTGATAATGATCTTGCTCTAAAGGCGCATCTTCTGAGACGTGCTGGCTTCGGTGCATCTAGATCTGAATTGGAGGAAATATCAAAGAAAGACTACGAAGATATTGTTGAGGATCTTCTTCATCCCGAGAGATTCGAAGATCTCGATGAAGACTACGTGAAGCGCTACAACCCTGAACTTTCTTATAACGACACCCATCCGGGTCACGCTGGCAGATGGATCTGGAGAATGATAAACACGAAGAGACCCCTTGAGGAGAAGATGGCCCTTTTCTGGCATCATATATTTCCCACTGCCTACTACAAGAGTGAACACCCACCTACCCTGATAACTCAGATAGCAACCTTTAGGAAGAACGGACTTTCTAACCTCCACCAAATTCTTTTGGACTTGGCTAAGGACCCCGCCATGAATTACTGGCTGGATAACTGTGAGAATCACTCTGATCAGCCCAATGAAAACTGGGGGAGAGAACTACTTGAACTCTTTTCAATGGGTGTCGGTAATTACACTGAGGAAGATATTAAAAATGCTGCAAGGGCATTTACGGGCTGGACATTTGAACAACCTCTTCCAAATTATCCGAATGGCCAGTATGCGTCATCTTTTGTATATGACGAAAAAGACCACGATGACAGCGAAAAGTCATTTTTAGGTCGAACAGGGCGATTCAACGGTGAAGATATAATAGGTATCATCTGTGAAGAGACGGCTACGGCTAAATTCATTTGCAGGCATTTCTATACCTTCTTCGTTGAAGATGAGCCGCAAGTTCACACGTGGAGTATCGAGGAACCCCGCAATCCTGAGGCGATCGATGCTATGGTTCGTGTGCTTATGGAGAATGGAGGGGAGATGAGACCATTACTCCGTTTTGTGTTCAATTCAGAATTTTTTAAAGAGGCGCGATATAAAAAGGTGAAAAACCCGAAAGAACTAGTTGCAGGTATTATTAAGATTACCGGAAAATTTGGAGTGGTTCCTGAAACTGGAGAGGGTGTCGGATCTCTGTATAGTACTGCTTCGCTGATGGGTCAATCTCTGATGAACCCGCCCACTGTGGAAGGTTGGCATACCGGACAGGAATGGATAGATGGTGGCACCTTAAATGAGAGGGTAAATTTCGCCGTGAACCAATTCGACGATCTTACAACGCCAGGGTTCCAAGATATTTTAAAGCGTCTTGGAGAAAAAGTGGAATCAAATGATCTAGTGGATAAATGTCTTGACCTAATAGGGCCTATTGAGGTTGGAGATGAAACCCATGCTGCATTGGATAATTATGCCGTTGCGGTTGGTGATATAGATATTAGTACTGATAAATTAAGAAAGGATAATGCTGCCAAGGTCGGACGGATGATCCAACTAATTGTTTCAACTCGAGAGTACCAGTTCGCCTGATCTCGTCATATCGATACTAGTAAGAGAGGAATAAGCATGGCAACCACAGCTAAGAAGGACCCAGTCTTTGTAGTCGTTCAACTTTCGGGTGGAAATGATTTCATGAACACCCTGATTCCATATACGAATTCAGTTTATTATGACAATCGGAAGCTATTGAACATTCCACAAGAGGACGTCCTGCCTCTAGATAACACCCTCGGGTGGCACCCTGAGATGGCTCCGTTCAAGGAATTATATGACAGAGGCATGGTGGCAGTGGTTCAGGGTATTGGCTACCCTGACTCTAACCGCAGCCATTTTAGAGGGATGGATATATGGCACACTTGCACGCCGGATGAAGTTTCCACAATAGGCTGGCTTGGCAACACTATTCAACTCCTTGACCCAAGTGGGGAAAATCCGCTGACAGGAGTCAACTTCGGTGTTGGGCTCCCAAAGGCTATGACGAAAGCAGGAGTGCCTGTAACGAGTGTTTCAAACCTGGACAGCTACGGATTGATGACTGGTATTACGGCGGAAGAGCAAAGGGATAAGGCTCTTCAGATCTTCAAGAATATGTATGGCCAGGCCATAGGTACTGGGCCGGTGATGGAGTATCTTTCTAGGACAGGGAATGACGTACTCACGGGAGCGGACCTCATAAAGGTAGCCCCGGAAAGATATGAATCTAGTATCGAGTACGCTGATAGCGCCATAGCAAAATCCCTACGGGATGTAGCTAGGGTTCACACAGCGGACTTGGGCACACGCATTTTCTATACTCAACAGGGCGGATATGACACACATGCCAATCAGCAACCAGCGCAACCTGGTCTTTTTAGAGATCTTGCCAGGGCAGTTAATGACTTCTTTGCAGATTTAGAGGAACATGAATCAGATGATAACGTTGTTATGCTCATATTCACAGAATTCGGTAGGCGAATTTATGACAACGGATCAGGCACTGATCACGGTTCCGGCGGCGGTGCCTTTCTAGTGGGAAAGCCTGTCGCGGGAGGATTGTATTCCGAGTACCCATCGCTGGATCGTGATCGATGGGCGAAAGGAGAGGATCTTGAACATACCATTGACTACAGGGGTATCTACGGCACAGTGCTTGAGCAATGGTTGGGCCTCGAAGCGGCACCTATAGTACAGGGTAGTTACGAGCAGATTAATCCATTCAGGTCGAACTAGTTAATATTCCTGTGGAGGCCTTAACGTGACAACGGCATATGACCTACTCCGATCAGGATTTCCCTACTATATGACACTAGGACAACGAAGAATAACTTCAAATCCTGTTGATATAGGATTTGGGAAAGAAAATGTCTATGTATTAACCCGTGGGGGATTAGGTACGGAAGTTCGAGTTATCAATTGGGCAGATGAGAACCTAGGTGTAAGGGGTGGGGCTGACCTTTTCGAATGGCCTGCCGGGCTCCTTGTGGACTCTGAAGAGAATCTGATTGTATCGGATGAGGCAAAACACAAGGTCGTCATTATGGACAAGGAAGGTAATCACCTTCAAACGTGGGGTGATCATGGCTCAGGGTCGGCGCAATTGAACAGGCCGTCGGGGATGTCCTTTGATGGAGATGGGAACATTGTCCTGACAGATACGATGAATAACCGAATTCACCGGTTTACAGTGGATGGTGAACATCTCCAGACGGTTGGAGAAGGTGACTTGGCTAATCCCTGGGGAGTAACGGTGGACCAATCTGGTGACATATATGTAGCAGATTGGAAGAATGACAGAGTTGTGAAATATGGTAGAGATGGTGAGCAGCTTATGGTCATTGGTTCAAGTGGCAGTGGAAAGGGACAGTTGCTGAGACCGTCTTCCGTTGCAGTTGACAAACACGGGGATATCTACGTATCAGATTGGCAAAACGATAGGGTACAACTTTTCAACAAAGAAGGTAGATATATACAAAGCTTTCATGGTAATGCCACCCTATCTAAATCAGGCGAAATGTACATTCTTGCTAACAAGATAACGCTAAGACTCCGGGCAATGGCAGATTTCGAAAAGGGCCAACAGCTGGATGCGCCAATGACCGTTAGAGTAGATGATGAGTTCAGGCTTTTCATCACTGACTTTGGCAATCATCGTATTCAGATATACAAAAAAGAAGCTATAGAATTGTCTGAGGACATGATAGCGCCTCCAATGAGAAATCCGATTCTTTTCACGACTTAGATTTCTATAGCTGACTTATGGGGCTTGAATTGGTGGTCGGAGCAGAAGGTAATGTGCTGACGGGAGGATCAAGTATATTTTGAAAACTTCTCATTCGTGTCGCTTGCTACGTATATAGCGGGCAAAGTCAAGGACGGATTTCCATTCCTCGTCGTTGAGGTCTCCAATATCAGTTAATCTCCTCATATAGTCCTGTGTGTTTGGTGTGTCGTAGACATCCTTGTCGATGTAGCCTGCAAGCAATGCCAGACGGCCATAGGGTAAACGAAGGGTGGATGCGATGTTGCGCAAAGTCTGCACAGTTGGTTGAATTCGCCCACTTTCCAAATGAGATGTGTATGCCCCACTCATATTTAGAATACTGGATAATTTTCTTTGGGATAGATTTCGGGCGAGTCTAGCTTCTTTGATGAGCTTGGCGAGACTAGTATAACTCGGACCGGATTGTTCTTGACCAGCCATTTTTCGCTATATGCCTCTACACTCTTTTCTCTAGGAAACCGAATATCATTTTACACGGTGACAGAAAGCTTGTTCTAAATCCATTGACAAAGTAGAACAAACGTACTAAACTGTTCACACAGTTGAATAGCCGCTCCTCAAGTGGGTCTAGCGGCAGAGGGAACAGCCCCCGGGATCGACCGAAAGGAAGCTCCGGGGGTTTTGTTTTTACGATTTACGCTATGGATGAGATCGAATATAAAGTGAAGCACTCCCAAGAGTCCTACTCTAAGACCATAGTAGAGCCGTCACAACTTTCACTTGCTAGCAAGTTCACGGACCATATTCATATCCAGTTCGACTCCTAATCCAGGTCCATCTGGAACATCCATAAGGCCGTTCTTGATTTGTAAAGGTTCAGAAAGTATGGGATTTTCGTCCCGAATAGATACATGTTCTATGTTGTACTCCTGTTTATAAGGCACTCCCTGTGTAGCTACTGCGAAGTGGGCATGCGCAACAGTACTTATGGTTGGTTGAGTATTGTGGCAGGTTATGGGTACTCCTATAGCCTCTGCCATATGGGCGATCTTAATGAAGGTAGTGAAGCCTGGCGTTTTTACGATGTCTGGTTGAACAATGTCTATCCGACCACGAAGCATAAGATCACGGTACTCATAGAAGCTATATATCATTTCTCCAGAAGCAATCGGAATCGCTAAAGCGTCGGATACTTGGGCAAGTCCGTCAAGATCGTAGTGGGGCCTTGGCTCTTCGAAGTGGAACACTCCCAACTCTTCTAGCTGTTTACCAATCTCGATGCTGTTATGAACCGAGTATGCACCGTTAACATCGACGAGAATGTCAATGTTGTCTCCGACCGCCTTTCTAACTTCCGATACAGTATTAATCGTCTGGTCAGCTGGATCGTCTATTTTCCCAGGTACCGCACTGTGTAGTTTGTACGCTGAGTATCCTTTTTCGACAAAGGATACGGCTCGTTTCGCTTCTTCAAGAGGTGTCAAGTCCCGTTTCATCGAACTTGCATAAACGGGCATTTGTTCTCTCACCTTTCCTCCGAGTAGTTCGTAGATAGGCAAACCCAAAGCCTTGCCTCTCAGATCCCACATGGCTATGTCCAAGCCGGCGATTCCTATCCAGATAGCACCGCCAATCTCCAAGGCATTTCCTGCTTGAGACATATCTCGAAACCTCGACTCGGTTTGCACAGGATCTTTACCTATAATCGAAGGTGCGAGTACGTTTTCTATAACTGACTTAGTTATGGATGGTTGCCGCCGGAAACATTCCCCAATGCCCGTCACGCCTTCGTCTGTATGTATGAAAACAAAAGGATGCAATTTTTCCAGAACAAGACACTCTACAGAGACGATTTTCATCTTCCATTCTCCCAAGGCTAATTGTTGGCTACAGAATTGGCCTACCATCCGCCATTTTCTCGGGCCAGTTGGTGAGCACGAAAATTGTCTCTTTAACTTATTAGGCCATCTTCTTCTGTGAAATCCATATACGGTCTGAATCCTGTTGCCAGGTTTTCCAGTTGAGTTTGTTTGCTAGAAAGCTGGCTCGTTCCCACTCTGCGTCGGTATTAGATTTTTCAATCAGAATTTTCCAAAAGAAGGCTATATCATCATGAGGTGTTAAGTTAGCCCCTTCACTTAAATACCAGTTTCTCCATGCCCATTTGATGATACGACCGGAAGGGTGTTCGCCGGTAAGTTCAAAATATTCATTATCCAGGTAGCTGGCCAATTTTCCCTCTTGCCAGGGAATGCCGTATCGATCAAGGAAGCGCCATTGAAACGGGATATCTTGTATTGAATCTTCAAGAGTCAGTTGCTCGTATTCCTTGATCCACCT
>CAZZBP010000015.1:0-1525 GCA_964652755.1 uncultured Dehalococcoidia bacterium | reverse complement strand
ACTGACTGCCTTTCTCCCGAATTCCCTAATGAGTTGCGAATGGATCTCGTGTCTATTTTTCCCCCCATGGGACCACATCAAGTAGACTTCTTGCATCTGTTCTTTGTTTGTCTTCACATTGGGCAAATGAACTGTGTCCTCTACGTATTGACTTATATTAATAAACCGTAAATATCAATTTGCACTATATTAAATACGGATATATCTTCTGTCGAGGTCGGTTATCGTCCGAACGCTTGAACGGATTTCAGAATTCTGTTTTCCACCGCTGAAAGGAGTCATTGACAGCGACCACGCTACGTGTTTGGTTATGGAGGAAACAGAACTTATTGGAAAGAGCTGTTAGCGTGCCATGTGAATGAATCTCGCAGCCTTACTCATAAATCACAAACTATTTGAGTTCAATCAATACGTTTCTATAAGTCGAATTTGTGTTATTGGTTATTCTATGAGCTCCATGGTAGTGCCAACTACCGATCTCAGACGGGCTATTTTCAACTGAACCGTTGTCGTATTCAACGTCGAGATTCCCTCCTTCAACTACCACTTTGACATAGTTGTTTTCGTGTAGATGTCAGTCGCTTGATTCCCCAGGTGCTACTACAAGGTTCCAAATCCTGACTTTATCGTTCTCTAGAATCAATTGCGTTGCTATGTCTCCATGTTTTCGGTCACCAGATGCCATATATTTACTCCTAGCTTATTATTCTCCTGCGTCATATTTGGCCGGTTGAGGTATGTTCACCTCTCTACCTGAAGAAATGAAAGACTCTCTAAAAAGGATAGAGATTGTTGTAAGAATTTTATGCCCTTTCTTTAGACTCTGGTGGATAATCTCCTCAATAGTAGAGGGACGGAATTCTCAGGGCACTTTTCCTCCAAAGTCAGGTATTAATTTGTAATTGGAGACTACCACACCCTAAATCTCAGAACGCAGGGAAGAAGTTTATTTGTGAACGTATAGGCTTTGTAGAGGAGAATGATAAATATCGAATGCAGTAACCGTTTCACAGGTGATTCAGGAATACAGGGACGATAAAATCATAAATAGGGAAACTATTTCACGTGGGAGTTAAAGGCATGACGCGCACTAAAGATAACGCTGGACAGTTCCTTGAGGCTTATATATTGCACGCTTCAGGAAAGGGAAGAAAATATATATTCGAGGTGCTCAATGAACGTTATCAAGGCCAATCTGTGAGCTTACGAACAATTGGGGCCTGGCTGAAAAGGTTCCGAACAATACCTGAAGACGTGGTTGCCCAGGATAAAGAGTTTGAATGGCACGATTGTGAAGCGTACGGAATACCTTGGGAAGCGTCTAGGTTAATGATGAGTCTTTTAGAGGCTTATGCTTATCCTCCGAGTGCTAGAACAGCCAAGTGGATATGGAGAAGCAGCTGTGTAGCAGACTGGAGTCGTGCGCCAGAGAAATTGCTTCAACTTGCGGATATGTACACTAACCATGAACGTGAGCTGCTATTTAACGGCAAAACCACATTTACATATAGGGATCTGAATACAG
>CAZZBP010000014.1:6409-36244 GCA_964652755.1 uncultured Dehalococcoidia bacterium | reverse complement strand
GAAAAGGAGTGGACTTATTTCTCAAATCAGGCGAAGGGCTTTGAAGACACGTTCGCGTGGGCAACCGGAGATAGGGCGACCGCAAAACTCGGTGAGCTGCATAAATCTGTCAAATAGGATACTTTCGGCGAACAAAGTGAGATGTTAAAGAAACTCACAAGGGCAGAGGTCGAAATAGTAGCCGCCTCTGGCGGGTCGCTCTCTGGAGAAAAACTTTCAAACATTGATCTTTCAGCAATCGATCTTTCAGGCGTCGACCTTGTGAATGCAGATTTGAGATATGCCAATCTTGGAGGGGCGGATCTCAGCAGGGCAAATTTATCTGGAGCGAATCTGGGTGGCGCAATCCTTGCTGGATCCAGACTTAACCATACCAATTTTCGAAATGCTGATCTCAGGTGGAGTGTCCTGACAAACGTTGACGCGATGTCAGCTGATTTTCGTGGTGCGGGATTCCTAGAGTCGAACCTTTCCAAGGGAAGTTTTGATAGCGCGGACTTTTCGGAATCGGACTTGAGAAGGACAGTAATAATCGGGTCATCTCTCTTAAACGCATCTTTTAGTGAAGCGAACCTTGCTATGTCGGACCTTTCTGGTTCTGACGCATCGGGTGCTTCGTTTAGTGGGGCGAACACATATGGGGCGAGGATTCCTCGATAATGCTTATAATGATTTTGTCTGACCGGGGAGAAGCGTCTCTACTGGATATAGCACGCATTCATTAATGGTTTTGTACTTGTCCGGAAGGCAGCCCATCTCCGACATATGATACTTTCTTGATGATTGGATACTTACCGGCTCAATAACCCTTTCCCCATTTAGAAACCTGTTTCTCAACATCGATCTTCCGTTAGGACTATCGGAGTCAATTCCAGATGCAGTGATTGTGTCATAGGCGAATAATTTGTCTGATCCGCTTATTCGATGGACCGACTTTCGGTAGGGGAATGAACGTTTGTCTTCACTGTTTTTGAAAACAGGCATTCCGTCTACTTCTACCATCTTGTAAACTGATTCAGACCATGGGGCATCACCGGAAACGCTCACTTTTGTGCCTACTCCATAACCGTCTATGGGTGCAGATTCTCTTTCGATTCGATCTATTCCATACTCATCCAGTCCTCCGCTGGCAAGTATGTCTACATATGAGAGATTCTCTTTTTCAAAGGCCGCCCTGGCGCTCGTTGCGTGTGTAAGAAAGTCTCCACTGTCGAGCCGGATCGCTTTCAGCCGCTCACCCACCGACTCCATCTCCTTTCCAATTCTTACAGAGTTTCCTATACCCGTTAAAGTGTCATATGTGTCGACAAGAAGAGTACATTCAGAAGGAAATTCCTTTGCGTATGCCCTGAAAGCATCAAGTTCAGATTCGAAGGACATAACGTAGGAATGTGCCATGGTCCCTACAAGCGGGATATCTACACCTATTCCACCGCTTACGGTTGCGGTGCCTGAAAATCCTGCCAGGTACGAGGCTTCAGAAAGCGCTTCCCCTGCTTCAATACCATGTGCTCTCCTCGCCCCAAAATCGACCACCGGCTTGCCCCTTGCGGCGTGTACGACCCTGGCACACTTTGTGGCAAGCAGTGTTCTGAGGTTAATAGTGTTAATTAGGACGGTTTCAAGCAGTTGCCCCTGAATTATAGGAGCCTTTATCTGGAAGACCGGTTCTCCAGCAAAAGCGATATCTCCGTCAGACATTGTCCAAGCGCTTCCAGTGAATCTTATTTCAGAAAGATAATTGAGGAAGGATTCGTCAAATTTCTCGAGGTTTCTCAAGGATTGGATTGATTCACCATCAAATGAGAGGTTGGACACGATTTTCAGGGCTCGTTCAATTCCGTGTATTACGAGATAATTTCTGTCTTCCGGCAACGATCGAAAATATAATTCAAAGGTGGCCTCTTTATTGGGAGCGGTTCGCCAGTATGACTGGCTCATCGTGAGTTGATAAAGATCTAGGAATAAGTGCGGCGGGTACAATCCTGGTGTCACTTGAGACCTATACTGTCAAAGTTTTGGGCATGTTGGTTTACGCTCACTCGTTATTAGGTTCACGTAGCAACCTTCGTAGAATTTTCCCTGACGGATTCTTAGGGATTGATTCTACGAATTCAACTTCTCTGACTTGTTTAAATGTAGACACTCGTTCGGCGACGAATGCCATCACCTCTTCGCTACTTATTCCGCTTCCAGCCGATCTGACTACGAATGCTTTTGGTATTTCTCCTGATTCTTCGTCCTCTTTGCCAATAACCGCAGCATCACTGACATCAGGGTGTTCCACCAGAAGACCTTCAAGTTCTGCAGGCGGTACTTGGAATCCCTTGTATTTGATAAGTTCCTTTTTTCGGTCCAGTATCCAAACATAGCCTTCGTCATCCATTCGGGCAATGTCTCCGGTGTGTATCCATCCGTCTTCGGTGAGGGTTTCTGCAGTAGCCTCCGGATTGTTAAAATAACCCATCATTACCTGTGGCCCCTTGATCATTAACTCGCCGGCTTCACCGGCCGGGAGTTCCTTGCCACTATCGTCAGCATCCACTATTTTCTCTTCCGTATCTGCGGCGGCGGGCCCATAGGAGCCAGGCCTAGTTAAGCCTGGTTCCGCAAAATCAGAGTTGGCGAGGGGAGAAGTCTCAGTCATACCGTAACCTTGAATCACAGGACATCCCAAAACCTCTGAAATACGCTCCTGTAGTTCCCCGGACAATGGCGCCGCGCCGAAAAATGCTAGCCTAAGCTTTGATAAATCACGGTCTGATACCCCTGGGAATTGAGTTAGGCCAAGTCCTACCGGAGGTACAGTGAATAATACGGTGATGCCTTTACGCTCAATCAATTCTAGGAATTGGACCATGTCGAATCTGCCCATCATTACCTGTGTCGCTCCAACGGCGATGCATCCGTTCATTAATATATTCATTCCATATATGTGAAAAAGAGGGAGATGGACTAGGACAATATCCTCCGGTCCCATCTGTGAGGCCTCCTTTAAGCCAACGAGTTGCTCCACGTTACTGACAAGGTTGAAATGAGTCAGCATTACTCCCTTGGACAACCCCGTGGTGCCGGAAGAGTAGGGGAGGGCGGCGAGATCGTTATCTGGATCTATCTCACACTCCCCGAAAGGTTCCGATCTCTCGACAAGATTCCAGAATGAACCGGTGCCGTGGTTTTCAGTAGTTATCACTATTGTGTTAGGGGTTTCCTCGGCGAGTAAAAGAGCTTCTGTGAGCAATTCATTGAGAGATTCATGGACGATCAGGGTTTTACATCCGCTGTCTTTTACCTGGTGCGCTATCTCCCGTTCCCTATATCCAGAATTAATAGTGCTGACCACGGCACCCATCTGGGCAATTCCGTAGAATGCAATGACGAATTCAACACAGTTAGGTGCAAGTATCCCGACGCGGTCTCCTTTCCCCAGTCCGGAGCATGCTAGGGCAGAAGCGAACCTGGAGCTAAGGACTGCCATCTCGTTATAAGTAAAGGATTTACTTCCGTCAATAACTGCAACCCGGTCTCCGTGATTTTCGGCGGCCCTTTCCAGCAATTTATGAATTGGGTATGACTCGTACGGTGCCAGTGACGGTCGAAGTGTTGTGCTGGACATCCTCGTTCTCCTGCGTTGGTCTGTATCTCTCGTCTATTTCCCTAATCCCGGTGAAAGTTACCTACCTGAATATCAAGACATATAAAGTGTGACGTTTGCGTGTGGGAATATTACAGCAAGTGAGGCCTGGCGTTCTCGCTCCAGGGTTCGTTCATATGAAGGAAAAGATTCGCCTGATATGTTCTCAGAATGTGGACATTCCTGATGCCGTTCCAAGAAGGGACAGAGGTGCATATCTTCGTGGCGATCCCAGAAGCCAACCATTTTCATCGGGCCAAAAAAAGTCTCAGCTACAATTCTCAAATCAGAAATTACTTCCGTCGCACGGAATTTGGACTGACCTATGGAAACCGTTATAGATTCCATCAAATCTGAAAATTATGTGGGATCACGGAAGTGATCCCACCCTCCTGATTGGTAAATTACCTCTTTTCCAGCTTCGTTCAAAAGCCTCACACTTTTTTTAGAACTGGTGATAGCTCCTATGATGGAAAAATTCAAATTGTTGCTCTCTGTAAGTTGCTTGATCTTTTCTGTACCAGCCGTAAAAAGAAGTTCGTAATCTTCTCCACCCGTTATCGATAATTCCTTCCAGCGCTTCGGATAAGTTTTTTTCAGAAAACCATCGGCCGGAATGAGATCGATCTCAATGTCTGCTCCGACACCGCTTGCCTGACAGAGTTTTCCAAGGTCTGCGAGCAAGCCATCGCTAACATCCATTGCAGTTGAGACTCCAATTTCCCTTAGAGTTATTCCCTCCCCAATTCTTGGGATTGGCCTGGTATGTGCGGATATAAAGTGAGACCTTGACGAATTTATTTCCCTGTCTTGTGACGAGAGCATTTCGAGACCTGCAGCAGAACAACCTAGCTGCCCGGTAACCCCTATCAGGTCTCCGGGGACAGCAGAATCCCGGCGAAGTATATTTTGAGAGTCGGATTCTCCGACCACGGTGACGGATATGAAAAATGTCCCGGACCTGACAATGTCTCCACCTACGATCTCTCCGCCGGTTTCCTTCATCAAGTCGGAAAATCCTCTGTACATATCTTCCAGATCTTCCACCCTTTGTGTTGGTTTGAGGCCGAGTGTTATGACACTGTGGGAAGGCGTACAACCCATCGAGGCTATATCGCTGTAATTAGCAGCTAAAGATTTCCACCCCAGGTCACGCATATTGATCGAATCCATGAGGAAATGGACTCCGTCAACCATGGTATCTGTAGTTATTACCTGGTTTTCCTCACCGGGCCGTATGATAGCGGCGTCATCTCCGATTCCAAGAACAATATTTTGCCGACGGCTGATAGAAGCCATTTCCTCCGCGAGGACAGAATCTAATCGGCGTATCAATTCGAATTCACTTATAGAATTTACTTCAGTCATCGCTTTACGAGTAGGTTCTTGTCTCCAGATATATTTTCATTTGCGGAATGTGTGCGAAATCGGCGGCTCTGGTAAAGTCATCTCGCCTAATTTAAGGCGAATCGATATAGCAATCAGTATAGCAATAGAGGCAATTCCGCAAGTGAGTTGGCGAATAAACACTACAGGAGTTAGAGACTGAACATGCAAGGCACTCGAAGAATGAAAATCACTGATGTGAAAATTATCCCCTTAAAACTTATCGAGGAGGTGGGCAGAATTGAACCTGCATGGGACAAAGGGGGAGAGATGGCTTTCATTCGAGGGGGAGGTTCGTTTACTGAAATCCATACCGACGAAGCTATAGTGGGGATAGGTCCGGGGATGGATTCTTCCATTCTTTCCGAGGTTAAGGAAGTTCTTATTGGAGAGGATCCTTTTGAAGTTGAGAAACTGTCACAGAGATTGAAGTACTACGTGCCTACCCTGCCATATAGAGGAACAGCTGGTGCCGATATAGCTATCTGGGACATCATAGGTAAGGCGAGCGGTCAGCCCCTCTTCAGGCTATGGGGAGGGTCAAAGGACAGAATGAAGCCTTATGCGAGCATGATTCTCCTGTCCACGCCGGAGGAACGGGCCGAGCTCGCGAGCTCCCTCAAGAACGAAGGATGGAAGGCCATAAAGCTTCGCCTTCACCACGAAACCATCGCTGAAGATATACGGACAGTAGAGATGGTTAGGGAAGCAGTGGGAGATTCGATGGAAATTATGGTTGATGCAAATCAGGCACAGTCCTCTGGTAAGTGGCAACCTGGAGTTATTTGGGATTTTAGGAGGGCACTTGAAACTGCTTTGCTACTTCAAGAACTGGGTGTTTACTGGCTTGAAGAGCCCTTGGCTAGATTCGCCTTCGATGATTTGGCAAGGCTAAATCATTCTGTGTCCCTTCCTATTGCTGGAGGGGAAAACAACAGAGGGATTCATGAGTTTCGCATGATGCTGGAGAATAATGTCTATGATCTGCTTCAGCCTGAGAGCATGGTACTAGACGGGATAACGGCACTTCGGAAAGTTGGTACCTTGGCGGAATTTTATGGAAAAAGACTTGTTCCACACCATGGAGGAGGTGACATAGGCGTGATTGCCCATCTTCACCTGGTTGCCTCCTGGGACCACGCTCCATATTTGGAACTATTAAACGATCCTCCGATAGGAAGTTATGTACACAAATTCTCTATTTTCAATAATCCCCCAACAGTAAAAGACGGATGGATGTATTTGCCTGAAGGACCAGGTTTGGGTGTAGAAATTGATCCTGCATTTATCGTGTGAAGACAGGAATCATGGGTTAATAGAACAAACGCAGGTGTGTAAACCTATGAAGCTTACAGAAATTAAAACATTTCGCATGCCTGCAACGCCACACAAATCAGATTCCAATTCACGAAGTCTTTGCCACGCCTCCAGTTGGTCCAGGTTGGGGGACGGATATAAATGAAGAGATTTTGAAGGAATTTCCACCTTCTGATTACACCCCGGTAGACTCTGAACCATATACTGATTTTTTTAGAATAAAGGTTAGTTACAAAACAGCTATTCTCTTCTTTTTAAATTGAATCCAATCCCATTCGGAACCCCAGCCGGGCCCTGATGGCGGTGACACCCATCCGGATACAGGTCTAATTGGGTTTAGTAAACCTATTTCTTCTCCCATTTCGGCCCCCCTTGAAGGAGGAGCATTCTCAAACCAGTCAATGTTTGCGATCCCGCAATCGATGTGCGCATGGACAATTCCAAAGAGTGGACCGTAGGCGTTCGGTTCGACAGTGCTATTCAATTGGGCGGCGAATTTGGAGGCATTCAAGATTGGGGTTGTTCCATGTCGAGCGTTCACTCTGAGAATGTCTATTGCGCCTGACTCAAGCCATAATTTGCTAATTTCTGGTTCATTCATAAGAGTCTCAGCTCCAGCAACAGGTATTTTTAGTTGCTTACATAAATCCACATAATCCTTGTGATGTCGGTCTGGCAAAGGTTCTTCCAGCCATATGAAATTTAGGTTTTCTAATTCTTTGCCCACCTGCACAGCCTCATCAAAGGTGTAATTCACCAATGCTGCATCGTGCATTAGACCGATACTCTCGCCAAATACTTTTCTAAATTCTCTGAATGTTTCTATATTTTTCTGGGCAGCGAAGGGGAGATGGTCTTTTAATACGGTGAATCCAGCCTCAATTCCGATTTCTCCATCACGTATCAGATCCTCCGGAGTACCCCCAGCAGTGTTGTAATAGGCTTGTATTTTCTCTTTAGCTCCGCCTAGTAATTCAGATACGGGTAGATTCTTCACCTTGCCTTCTATGTCCCAGAGGCAGTTGTCAAAACCTCCAAACCATCCCGGTTCAAAAAAGCGGCTTACTGCATTTAGTTTAGATAAAAGTAGATCTCTTTCGAGGGGGTTTTCTCCTATGACTAACTCTCTCAGCTGCGAGATTTGCCTCCAGGTTAGTTCGGTATATCTCCAATCTCCAACGGTGCAAATCCCATTGATACCTTCGTCCGTGATAACTTGCATGACCTGCACCGGAACCGCTCCACCTTTGGTAAAAGCTTGCTGCCACCTGAGTTCTGAGGGATTTCCTACTGGGATGACTTGTGTGACGACAGGGTACATTGGTAGTTCAAAGACAGATATTTCGACAGACGTTATTCTCATAATTAATTGGTATATGAAACGCCAAACACCGTGGAGTATAAAGAGCTATTGGGTGGCCATTTCACCAACGACGATAGAAATCAGCTTATCTCAAATTGCTCATTTAGGGTGAGACCTTCGTCGAAATCTACATCTAATGAGCGGATGCGCCGTGAAGGCATTGAGTAATATCCGACGGTAACTAGAAAATCTATTGTCACTTGAGGCCCGAGCAGATGCTCAAGCGCCTGGTACGTTCGGGAAGTT
Source organism: uncultured Dehalococcoidia bacterium (assembly GCA_964652755.1). Classification (GTDB taxonomy): domain Bacteria; phylum Chloroflexota; class Dehalococcoidia; order Lucifugimonadales; family UBA826; genus UBA11795. The sequence continues at coordinate 28,298 of CAZZBP010000014.1, read as the reverse complement.
AGGGTACCGTTTTTAACTAATTCTTTGGCTGACTGGATAAAGATTCCCTCTTTTGCTGGCAATCCCATAGGACCTTTGCCGGATAGGATGGAATTGATCACCTCATCTCTGACTCCTATTTCTCTGGCGACAGGTTCATGTTGTGCCCATTCATAACTGTTTTGCAATTCTTTAGCTGTTGTCAAAATAGCAGTTTCTCTGATTATGGGATCGAGTTTTGATTGATACCTAATGTATTCGCCTAACGAAGTTACAACCTTAGTTGCTTCGGGGTTGTTTAAAAGTGCAGCAAAAACATTGGATACACCACCTCTTGTCTTTTCTATTTGATCAAAAATAGGTTGTTCTTGATCGTTTAGTTTCTCTCGTTTCACATAGGGGACCCGGGCCATATTTTGTGCCTTTTAATAACTGCTACTTATAAAAGTTTAATGGAATCTATCAGACTAATTCCGTAAAGTTGGTGGGCCAGCCTGGACTCGAACCAGGGACCTCAGTCTTATCAGGACTGCGCTCTAACCGGCTGAGCTACTGGCCCTTTTCATATGGAACACCCAGACTGATGCCTGGTCAGCCCAGCTGGATGTTCGTCAAAAACATAGCTCGTTTATTTTAGCACCTTACGATAATTAACAGAGTTGATATTCCTTGCTGGAACCGATCAACTTAAATAATTGTAAAATTGTGCTCCTAAGGGATATATGTGCGTCTTGTTGATGACCTTGATCTTTGTCTCGTGCAGATGTGGCAACTGTTATGAGTTCTTGTCTCGTAATTTCACTAATCTTGTTTAAGCCCAAAATTTCCACACATTTTTCAACTAGATCTGCTGGGCTGATTTGTTTTTCTGACGTATCCATAATCTTGATAATCATATCGTTTACGCCAGGGTTAGCTTCGTCGCCTAGGTGGTTGGTAATGAAATTTACCCGCTCCACCAGACTACCGCTTGTTATCCATTCTTCTCCTGTATGCCATCCTTCAACAGAAGGAGGATCCAAAAGTTTCTGACCCATGAATCCGCATTCTTCCATTACATTGAAAATACCGGTATCTCCCCCAATCGGCATCGAATATTCCCCGGTGGTCCTAAGAGTACCGATAACCATTTCCGCTGGGCTTTTGACACGCATAAAGGAAGATCTCTTAAAGAATTCTGAATTAAATAAATCCCTCAGAATGTCACGGATTGAGTGATCGTGTCTGACGTAAGAGTCCGCGATAAACTGTACAGCTTCAATATCCCTCGGAGGCGTATCTGCCCATTGAGGTACCGGGATCTCATCAGCGACGAAATAGTTGTATATATGTCTGGCCAAGAAATTGGCGGTAGCTTCCTGTCTGCAAATAATTTCAATGATGTCTTGGCCGTCAAAAGTTCCCTGCTCGCCAAGAAATGTTTTCTTTTCCCCATCGTGATCGTTAGCGCGGTATTCATGGTGCCATTGAATTCTTCCGTAAGGCCAGATCGAGTCCTTGAAACCCATAAGTGACAGGTATTCCCCATTTTTGACCGTCCATCCTGTGAATGCCCTGGCACATTCTTTTATGTCATCTTCAGTGTAATGGCCGACACCCATAGAGAACAGTTCTAGAATCTCGCGGCCATAATTTTCATTGATTGAATCTTTATGATTAGTGTGATTATCCAGCCATATGAGCATAGCCGGGTCTTTGGACAGTTCTATCAAAATATCGTCGAACCTACCAAGACCGCATCTCCGGAACATGCCGATCTGATTAGTTAGAGAACCCATATTGTTTAATTTGAGTTCGGCTGTGGCAAAGATTCCGTGCCAGAAAAGGGCGATCTTCTCTTGAAGCGGGGTGTCTGTGGAGATTAGCCTGTAGGCCCAATAGGCTGCGTTATGCCCTTGCATGGCGTGAAGATCGACATGCCTTCTGAATATTAGGTCGTCCGGTATGTGGTCCGGTTCTGTTTCTCTTAGAAACTCCTCAACTGAATGCTCATATCCTAGTTCCAAGTATCGAGCTGTTTCGGAGGGAGTTGCTCCAAATCCTGCTCTTCTAGCCAAATGCGTGATCAATTCCCATTCTGATAGCGCCATTTTCATCTCCAGTAGAGGCCCATTATTTTTAGACTTTCACCAAACTGATGACCAGTCTTAGTATTGTTCGTACACCTGTATTCTGTGGCGGCTGTGTTCTGTAACAAACAGTTGATCGTCATTATCGATTTTAACCGACACTGGTCCCCAGAAAAGTGGTTCAGTCTGGGAAGCAGTGTGATATGGCGTTTGCAAATGTTTAGGCAGATCTTTTACAAGAAGAGAAGATTCTTTCCGAAGATCATATTCATCGAGATTTACTTCGAGCCACTCTTCGGCCCATTTTGACAAGGTAGCCTCGCCTTTGAGGATCTGTTGGCACTTGCCTTCCAGATCCAGAATCTGGACTCTCTCATTTCCCCAGTCAGCTACGTATATAAAACCATTGCTGTCGACTGCCACGGAACTGGGGCGATGGAATTTACCTGGTCCATCGCCTGGGCTTCCGTAGGCATCGATAAAGATACCCTCGCTATCAAATTTCTGTATTCGGTCGTTTCTCCAGTCAGCTACGTATACGTTGCCAAAATGATCAATGCTTATACCCCAGGGGAGATTGAACTGGCCAGGCCCTTTCCCCTCTTTTCCCCAGGAAGAAATAAGATCGCCGTCATTAGTATATCTGCTGACCTTGTTAGCATATTGTTCAGCTATGTATACGGACCCATCCTTGCCGTGCGCAATTCCTGAAGGCCCCTGGAGGCCATAATTTTTTTCTTTGCCGCTGCCCCATTTCTTTATGAAATTACCCTGGGTATCAAACACCTTCACTTCGTTTAAGTATTCGTCGGTTATGTACACGAGATTATCTTCACTGATTGCTATGCAAACCGGTACTGTAAATTGATCGTCTTCATTTCCGGGTCCGGTGGCAAACTCTCCTTGCCATTCCTCTTCAAACGTAAATATTTGAATTCTTATTCCTCTACTGTTGAGTCCCCCCATCCGATTGATCAGGAAAATACGTCGATCTTGGCTGAAGTCAATGTCATAGGGGTAGTTGAACCCGCGGCCTATGGGTTGGTTCGAATTAAATCCGATCGTTTTTAGATATTTGACAATGTTCATAATCTACAAAGTTTTTGTTGTGGTTTTACGGAACTTGCGATCTGTTCAGAGGCGTGAGGCGACCTTTTCCATGAACGCGGACATTCCATCTAATATTTCGGTAGTCGTATCACCTTGAAAGCTCAGAACCAGGTGATTTACCCCAAGTTTTTCTAAGTTCGCAATGTCATCAGCTACTTCTGAAGACGTACCAGTAAACCATCGACTTCGTTCAATAGGTGTATTTTTTGAATCAGTCAAGTTATACCAGTTAGCGCTAAAAGCCAGGTCGATTTCTGCAGGATCTCGATCAAATTCTTCTGCGTAAGTTCTGAGCCTCCCAATATGAGTGCTTAATCGTTCGATATTGTCCAACGGGAATCTTGGGTTAGACCCTATTGGATACCAGCATGTCCCGAGCGAAGCCGCTCTTTTTAACGCCGGAGTACTTTCTCCACCGACCCAGATGGGCGGATGAGGTCGTTGAAGTGGCTTAGGAAGAAATGAGATGTTGGAGAAATCACAGTATTTACCTTCGAAAGAAGGGTCGTTACTAGTCCACAACTCTTTGAAAGCGCGAAGATATTCTGAACCAACAGCACCTCTCTCAGAGAAATCAGGTGCCCCTATTGCTTCGAACTCTTCTTTCATCCAACCAACGCCACAACCCACATCTAGTCTTCCTCCTGAGAGTACGTCGATCGTAGCCAGTATCTTTGCGGTAAGAACTGGACTTCTGTGAGGGAGCACCATGACCGATGTAAGAAGCCGAAGGCGGTTGGTTATCGAGGCTATAGCCATGGTGGTAGTCAACTGCTCCAGGCACTCACCGGTGTCTTGCCCAGTAAACTCTCCCGTTTCATTGTAGGGATAGATTGAGTCAATCTCTTTTGGTACCACAATATGATCACTTATCGTCACTATGTCGAACCCTATTTTTTCCCCACCTTTGGCAATAGTTGATATCGACTCCATGTTTGCCAGATCGCCGCGCATGGGTATACCGAATCCAAAGTTCATTTAAATTACCTCGTTACACTTGTTGGCTGACTGGAAGGAATAATCGAATCACAGTTTACACATCAATTTTTGCTATAACAGCTGCGTTTGCGATCAGTGTGAAATCCCCTGACCCTTCCCGACCTTCGATTTCCAGTCCTCCAGGAACCACTTTTAACTTGCCCTTTCCGTGTGGGAGAACTGCCAGTACGGTTTCCTCATCCACTTCATCAGGTCGCGATACCGCTACTGTCACCTCCACGACCATATTTTTGGATGTGTCTGGGCCGAAAAGTCCTAATCCCATCAGGCTGCTTTGGTGTACCGCGTTCCACACTGCCCTTCTCGCAGCTTCGGTCACGTTGTGGCCGTGAAGGTCTATGCCAGTTCCTATTTCTAAGATGAGAGGCTTTAATGCCATTGTTTTCTCCTTGATGTTGTGTTGAGTGGAGCTACTCTTATTGCTACAATCTCATCGCTTTGAACGTGCGTCAAGTTGCGACAGTAGCTCAGGGGTAGAGCATCTGCTTCCCAAGCAGAGGGTCGAGGGTTCAAATCCCTTCTGTCGCTCCATGACCTTTCTTTAAACAGATGAATCTCATCGAATGAATTTGCCTGTATTGTCAGACTTTCTACCTTAACGGAACATTTCATCGGGACCTAGGAAATTTATAAAAAATTAAGTAATTTGGATCATGAATTTAGGTACAATTAGCCAAAGATTGCTACAGAAATATAGCTTGGAATCGTGTTCAAATTCCTTCTTACGCTCAAAATTTGTGATAGGTCACTCCTCTCAGAGATGTTTTTATAAGGATCAACAAGGATTCTACATATGGGTAAAACACGAATTAGAGATATTCGAGTCATCTTAACCGAGCCCGATAATATCAGGCTGGTGATAGTTAAAGTAGAAACAGATGAACCAGGCTTGTATGGGATCGGATGCGCCACTTTCACCCAAAGGCCTACAGCTGTGGTCAGTGCCATAAATGATTACCTGAAGCCTTTCTTAATAGGCAAAGATACTGCCGACATAGAAGATATCTGGCAGGCCTCATACGTATCGTCCTATTGGAGAAACGGACCTGTTCTAAATAACGCACTTAGTGGTATAGACCAGGCGCTCTGGGACATTAAAGGTAAGCAGGCAGGTATGCCTGTATACGATCTTCTCGGCGGAAAAGCCAGGAGTTCCGCTGCGGTATATGTACATGCCAGTGGGAACGATGAAAAAGAAGTAGAAGAAAATGTGCTGAGATTTATTGATGAGGGATATCACCATGTCCGCGTGCAAGTAGCCACGCCAGGTTATGCGACATATAGCAACAAGGGATCTGAATCGTTGGCATCTGACGGCCAAGCTGGCCCTAGAATCGGTACGGACAGATTGTTCGAATACTTGCCAGAAACCCTGCACGCACATCCGGGCGGTATCTTCGAGCCAGGTCCCTATATGAGGTCAGCAATTGGGTTATTCGAACATATACGTTCTTCAGTTGGCTGGGACGTTGAGATTCTTCATGATGTTCATGAGAGAATTCCGCCAATACAGGGTGTGGGTTTTGCAAAAGAAGTAGAACAATTCAAGCTATTTTTTCTGGAAGATTTGTTTTCTCCCGAAGACAATGACTATTTCAGGATGGTGAGGAATCAAACCAGTACGCCGATAGCCATGGGCGAGTTATATAACAACCCTCATGAGATCATCCCGATGATAAAGGACCGGTTGATTGATTTTTTGCGCATTCACATTTCTCAGATAGGCGGGCTCACACCCGCAAGAAAGCTTGCTGCACTTTGTGAGCCATTCAATGTTAGAACGGCATGGCATGGGCCTGGAGATACTTCTCCGGTGGGGCATGCTGCCAATTTGATGCTAGATTTGAACACCATTAACTTTGGGATCCAGGAGTATGCGATATTTGGTGAAAATACGAAGGAGGTTTTTCCTGGTTGTCCTGAAGTGCGGGATGGATATATGTGGCCTAACGGATTGCCTGGATTAGGTATAGATATAGATGAAAGTAATGCGGCAAGATTCCCTTTCAAGGACCGTGCCTACGGAGGGGCGTGGGATACTGTACGAAGAGCGGATGGTAGTGTTGTCAAACCTTGACTTTCAATTTAAAAAGACCCGAACCGGGGGAAAACTCAATCTGATTGGCAAATCGGACTGGTGGATGACACGTGGTGAATGAAGTGGATATTTAAGTCTTTGAAATTATGGAGTACTCAGCACTGAGCTATAAATCCTCAGATTCACTGCATGATTTCCGCGTTAGTATGAAATTTCTCTCGCGATCTTGTTAAAATTCGAATAGGAGAAGGTTCCAATTGTTACTTCTCAAGAAATAAAGATGATCTTTGGGCAAGGAGAGAGCATTGGCTTCAAGAATAGATTTCAATTGTGATATGGGTGAAAGTTTTGGTATGTATAAAATGGGATTTGATGAAGAAGTAATCAAGTACATTACGTCAGCTAATATCGCCTGCGGATTTCATGCCGGTGACCCAATTTGGATGAGGAAGACGGTAAGTCTCGCCCAAGAACATGGTGTGGGTATTGGTGCTCATCCTAGCTATCCTGATTTAAACGGGTTTGGCCGGCGAAACATGGCTGCGACTCCTGAGGAAGTAAGGAATGACGTTGTCTATCAGGCGGGAGCTTTGTCCGCGTTCACAGCGGAGAAGAGGTTGCAACACGTGAAGCCACACGGCGCTATGTACAACCAAGCCGTAATCGATGCAGAACTGGGAAAATCCATTTGCGAAGCTGTGCTCGAAGTCCAACCTGATGCTGTTTTGCTCGCATTAGCAGGATCAAAGTGGATAGATGTCGCTGAGAGGATGGGTATGAGGGTAGCTCGGGAAGTCTTTGCTGACAGGGCGATTAATAGTGACGGAACTCTTGTTTCTCGTTCCATACCTGGTTCGGTGATCCATGACACGTCAGAAGTTGTCGAAAGAAGTTTACTTATGGTCAAGGAAGGAAAGATCAGATCCGTAGAGGGGGTCGAAGTTGAGGTGATGGCGGATAGTATATGTCTTCATGGTGATACGCCAGGAGCCGTAGATATGGCCCGGAATTTACGGTCCGCCTTTGAACAGGAAGGTGTGTCGGTGAAGCCATTGTCTGAAATAGTATGACAACTTCTAAAGAGGGCGAGCCGAGTTTTGAAAATGTAGGTAATCAAGAATTGGAGTGGCCAAATTTCGCCTCTATGGGAGACTCTGCCTTGATGGTTAACATGGGTGAAGGTATTAGTTCAGATACCAATGATCAGGTTAGAATTCTTTCAGATGATTTAATGAAATCGGACTGGCCTGGGGTCAGGGAAATAGTTCCTACATACAGCTCAATAGTAGTCCATTTTGACCCGTTTATTTTGCCCGAAGAAAGCCTTGAACAAAGCATTAGAAATTTAATTAGGTATTCCACTTCGGAAAGCGATGAAGGTGGTAGAACGGTCGTGCTGCCAACTCTTTATGGTGGGGAGTTTGGGCCCGATCTGGATTCTGTCTGCACTATCACGGGGTTAAGTCTAGAAGATGCGATCAGAATTCATAGTGGATCCGACTACAGGGTTTACGCACTGGGATTCAGTCCCGGATTTCCTTACCTTGGTGGGCTTAGTGAAGAGTTGCATTGCCCTAGGCTGGATAGCCCGAGGACTGAGGTACCGATGGGCTCGGTGGCGATTGCAAATACTCAAACAGGGGTTTATCCCGTATCAAGCCCTGGAGGATGGCGTTTAATTGGCCGCACACCAGTAGCCCTGTTTGATCCTTACAGAACTGATCCTGCCATTTTTCGACCGGGGGATCATCTTCGTTTCGTTCCAATTAAATCTGAAAAAGAATTCAATGAAATTAGCAATGCGGTGCGATCAAATTCATACGAGTTGGAGGTGATCGTCGGTTGATAAACGTATTACAACCGGGCACATTCACAACCGTGCAGGACTTTGGTAGGTTTGGATACCAGAGGTTCGGAGTACCGGAATCGGGAGCTGTGGATAGATTGGCTCTCAGATGCGCAAATTTACTTGTGGGAAACCCTGAAAACTCTCCATTACTTGAAGTAACGCTGTTTGGGCCGCGATTGCAATTTGATTCAGACACGATAATTGCCGTCACTGGTGGAGACCTTGGACCCCTTCTAGATCAAGTGCCCGTCAGGAACTGGACTGCAATCAAGGTGGCAGCTGGTAGCGTTCTTTCTTTTGAAGGACCTCGTTCAGGAGCTAGGGCATATGTTTCGTTTAGTGGGGGACTATCATGTGAGAATCTCGAAATGGTAATGGGAAGTGCTTCCACCTATGTGCCAGGTACGTTTGGTGGGTTGGAAGGAAGAGCATTGATGCAGGGAGATACTCTCTATCTAGGGGAACCGAGTTCCCCTGGATTCGCTGGGCAAAGACTAGAGGATCCACCTGCATACACTGAAAATTCCTCATTAAGGATTCTACTAGGGCCTCAACACAACCTATTTCCGGAGAAGTCCATTGCGATCCTCGATGGAGGTCAGTATACGGTTTCTGTGAACTCTGACCGAATGGGAATTAGACTTGAGGGTTCGCCACTTATGCACAATGATACGGCAGATGTAGTTTCCGACGGTACAGCATTTGGGGCCATACAGGTTCCGGGTGACGGCCTTCCAATAATCCTGTCGGCAGACCGGGGAACAACTGGAGGCTATGCAAAAATTGCTACTGTGATAACGGCTGACCATGCCAAGATGGCTCAACTCGTCCCTGGCAACACCGTAAGTTTCCATATCGTTTCGAATGGAGTTGCCTTAAAGGCCCTTCTGGAACAGGAAATTTTGGTGGGCTCTCTCAAACAACATTCAGAATTACCAATAGAGGTGTCGGCCGGTTCTGAATCGATAAGCGTTGCAACGGAGGAGGGAGAATTAATAACCTTTCCTACAGGGAACATAACATATGTGGCGAATGTCCAGTATGGGGACTCGTCAGAGGAAATAGAAGTTGAATTAAGAGGCCCTTGAGGGGAAGAGATAAGGAGAACTAAACGTTGACGAAAAAGATGGCTATTGTAGGAGCTGGAGCCGCCGGTAGCTATATTGGCGCTTTTCTAACCAGGGAAGGGCATGACGTTACGATTTTGGATATGTGGGGAGAGCATGTTGATGCTATGAGGTCAGGAGGAATAAATGTTACAGGATGCCAGGGACCTTTTAATGTTTCTGTAAATGCTCATCATTTTTCTGATGCGATGCAGATAAACCAACAATTCGACATCATATTTCTGGCAGTCAAGTCATATGACACCGAATGGGTTGCCCACTTCGCGAAAAGATTGCTGAGAAATGATGGTGTGGTAGTGGACAATCAGAATTGTATGAATGATTTAAAGTTGGCGTCAATTGTTGGCTTTGAACGGGCTATAGGTTGTGTGATGTCAAGCATTACGGTCGGTCTCTGGGAACCTGCCCTTGTTAATAGAGGGGGACAGCTTGGACGGGAACGAGGTCATGACGTATTTCGGATAGGCGAATTACATGGGAGAGTTACTCCCCGCGCAGAAGAGATTGCTGAACTGTTATCGTGTATTGATGGATCAAGAGCGACCTCAAACATTTGGGGAGAGCGTTGGTCAAAATTAGTTACAAATGCCTCTTCGAATCCAATAACTGCAATGACTGGCCTGGGATCGTCAGGAGCCGCTGAAATTCCGGAAGCGCGGCGATTGCAAGTTGAGATCTCCAAAGAGGCTTGCAAAGTTGGCCTGGCGGGCAACTTTCAAATAGAACCAATTAAAGGCATATCCGCTGAAAAATGGGCAGATGCTGATCGTGGAAATATTTTTGAGGAATTGGACGCCAAGTTCTTGCCAGGATCTGAACGAGGAGACTGGAAGTCTTCTATGTCACAAGACGTAAGCAAGGGCAGGAGAACAGAAATTGAGTTTATGAATGGATATATATCAGAACAGGGTAGGATCTACAGCATCCCAACTCCGGTAAATTTTGCAATCACATCGGTCGTTGGTGAAATTGATGGTGGACAACGAATTGCGGAGCCGTCCAATATTGAAGAGGTTTTTAGGAGAGCTGGCCTAGATTAACTGGCTGAATTTCCATGGATATTTTTCATGACTTAACAATCTGGTTTCAGGGCTTTGCTGAGAGTGACTGGGCCATTGTAATTCTCGCTGTCGGCGCTTTTCTAGAATCAACAATTTCCCCTATCCCTCCTGATCCTTTATTGATCCCGATGAGTGTTATTCAACCATCACTTGCTATTTGGTTTGGAGTTATTGCTACAGTATCTTCCGTTCTAGGGGCTGTAGTTGGACATTGGCTTGGTGGAAGATTTGGTAGACCCCTGCTTCACCGTTTTGTGAGCCCAGAGAGAGTGAAATCCGCAGAGTCCATGTTTGACAAATACGGTACGTGGGCGATTCTAATTGCAGCTGTAACACCGGTGCCGTACAAAGTTTTTACTATTCTGGCAGGGGTACTGAGGTTGGATATGAAGCGATTCATATTAGTTTCAATAATTGGCAGGGGAGCGAGATTTCTAACCCTGGGCCTGTTACTGTTTTTGTTCGGTGAGGAAATACAGGGATTTATAGTCGATAATTTTCAAAAGTTGAGCTTGCTGGCAGGATTAGCAATCCTCGGGTCATTCCTGTCCATTTGGATTCTCTTGAAGATTCGCACCCCTGCTCCTGAATCCGGGCGGACTGAGTAATTTTAGAACGCTGGTTTCTAATTAGATATCAAGCCTTGCCTGGAGTCGATTACTTTCCCCCGGTTTATCGTAGATATATCCGAGATGTTCGTATGCTCTCCTGGTAGCGATGCGTCCTCGTTGAGTTCTGTCTAGAAAACCGAGTTGCAGCAAGAATGGTTCGTAGACGTCCTCAATCGTATCTGCTTCCTCATTAATTGAAGCTGCTATTGTGTCTAGACCTACTGGTCCTCCCTCAAATTTCTCTATAATGCATTCGAGGACATTCCTATCCACTCCATCTAAACCCAAAGCGTCAACGCTTAAATCATGTAAGGCAGTAGTTGAAACCTCCTCTGTGATCACATTATCTGCCATGACCTGAGCATAATCTCGCACTCTCCGTAGAAGCCGGTTTGCCACCCGAGGGGTACCCCTAGCCCTCTTGGCGATTTCTGAGATCCCTATTGAATCTGCCTCAATCTCCAGAATGCGTGCAGACCTAACGACAATCTTGGCCATTTCCTCTTCATCATAAAATTCGAGCCTGTGAATGGACCCGAATCTGTCTCTTAGCGGGGCGCTAACCATTCCGTATCGGGTGGTAGCGCCGATAAGAGTGAAAGGTTTAAGCGATAGATTCATACTTCTGGCTTTTAAACCTTTATCTATGACCCAAGTTACAAAAAAATCCTCCATTGCAGGGTAAAGTACTTCCTCCACGACTCTGCTTAATCGGTGGATTTCATCGATAAAAAGGATGTCATCTTGCTGTAGTTGACTAAGAATGGCTACCATGTCTCCGGGTCTCTCTATTGCTGGACCTGAAGTTGTCTTTATCCGAACCCCCATTTCTGATGCAATAATGTTTGCTAGGGTTGTCTTGCCTAGACCTGGGGGACCATAAAGGAGAACATGGTCTAGGGGCTCTCCTCTTTGCTTGGCAGCAGTAATTGCTATTCCAAGATTCCTCTTAATACTGTTCTGGCCCACATATGCAGACAGGTTTCTTGGCCTCAGGCTTGAATCTACATTAAGATCATCTTCGTTAACTGAGCCTGAAACTAACCTATTATCGTTCAAGATCGACGGACCGCCGCATTGAGAATATATCCGATCATACGTTTGCCTGATTTTAGTTTTCACTCTAAGTTGGTGTCAATTTATAATAAAGAATCAAATACGTATTGGGGACTACTTAGATGACCGATGAATTGAGCAAATTAAATTGTGAAGTCAGAGATACTTGGGACGCTAATGCGGACTATTGGGACGAAAGGATGGCGGAAGGGAATTCATTTCACGAGATCTTGATAAAGCCTGCTCAACTTCGTCTTTTGGGAATTGAAGGTGGCGAAGAAATCCTAGATATAGCCTGCGGTAATGGGCAATTTTCACGGACAATGTCTGAACTTGGAGCCAAAGTTCTCGCTACAGATGTCTCTAATAAAATGATCATAAACGCTAGGGCAAGAACTCCGAAGAGTTATAAAGATCTAGATTTTCAAGTACTAGATGCAACGGATAGATTTTCACTCACCCGTTTAGGAAAAGCCAGGTTTGACGCTGCAGTCTGCACCATGGCACTTTTTGACATGGCTGACATAACTTCGTTGATAGAGTCTCTACCTGTTTTACTTAAACCTAAAGGCAAGTTCGTATTTTCCATAATCCATCCTGCCTTCAATTCTCCTCCGGGCATGAAAATGAACCAGTCTAACCTGACATCACTGGGTAGAACAGAGCGCAGCTACAGCTTATCGATTTACAGGTATAAGACTCCGGAAAACTATAAATCCGTTGCTATGGAAGGCCAGCCTGAGCTTCAACACGTTTTTCATCGCTCTTTGAGCGATATATTTAACACATTTTTCGATTCCGGATTGGTATTAGATGGAATTGAAGAACCTCTATTTGGAGGAAAGGTGGAGCCGACCGATGCCGTAGGCTGGTTCAATTTTGAAGACATACCACCTGTCCTCGTTGCCAGGATGGTGTACAGATAGGGGCGGATGCCTACGGATGGGTCGATTGAGTAGTCAAGGGACCTATTTGACACTGGTTTAGGAACAAAACTACACTCGAAAGCAGCCTTTATACAGCCACATTTACAGCAGGTGTTTTTCCAATGGCAAGCAAATCAAAACGGCAATGGATGGACTCAACATTAGGACCTGTTCGGGATAGATTTCCTGAGCGTCAGGAAATCTTTCAATCTTCATCTGGTTTTGACGTGGAACCAGTCTATACCGATGAGGATCTCGTTACTTCCTACGAAAACAGGGAATTTCCCGGGGAATTTCCTTTTACAAGGGGAGTTCAGCCCAATATGTATAGAGGCAGGCTATGGACAATGCGGCAATATGCTGGGTTGGCATCGCCTGCAGAATCAAACAGGAGATTTAAATATCTCTTAGGTCAAGGGCAAACAGGGTTGAGTGTGGCATTCGATCTTCCGACACAAACCGGATACGATTCAGACCACGTTTTGGCAAGCGGGGAAATTGGAAGAACCGGCGTTCCTATATGCAGCCTGGCCGATATGGAGCAACTATTCGACGGAATTCCGTTGGATAAGGTCAGTACATCGATGACCATCAATGCCACCGCCTCTGTTCTTCTTGCGATGTATATCGCTGTCGCAAAGAAACAAGGAGTCAGTGAAAGTGCTCTCACCGGGACGGTTCAGAATGATATTCTTAAGGAATATATTGCCAGAGGCACTTATATATACCCCCCTGAATCCTCAATGAAGCTGGTAACGGACCTTTTCGAGTATTGTAGGGAAAATTTACCACGTTGGAACACGATTAGCATCAGCGGCTATCACATGAGCGAGGCAGGTGCCAACGCAGTTCAAGAACTTGCTTTTACTATTTCCAACGGAATTGAGTATGTAAGAGCAGCAGTCGAAGCTGGGCTCGACATAGATGATTTTGCAGGTCGTCTTTCTTTTTTCTTTGTGGCACAGAGTAACCTCTTCGAAGAGATCGCGAAATTTCGGGCGGCCAGAAGGATCTGGGCACGAACTATGCGTGAAAGTTTTGGTGCTCAGTCTGAGAGATCTTGCATGATGCGTTTTCATACACAGACGGCAGGCGTGTCCCTCACAGCCCAGCAGCCTGACAACAACGTTATTCGCTCTACCCTTCAGGCTCTAGCCGCTGTTCTTGGAGGAACTCAGTCACTTCATGTCAATTCAAGGGATGAGGCCTTGGCACTACCTACAGAAGAATCGGTACAGCTGTCGTTACGCACCCAACAAATAATTGCCCACGAATCGGGAGTTACTGATACAGTGGACCCTTTGGCAGGATCTTATTATGTGGAGAGACTGACAGATGATATTGAAGATGAGGCAATGAAAATCATTCAGCATATCGAAAATTCCGGCGGAGCTGTCCGGGCTATTAGATCCGGATATCAGTCGGGGTTAATACATGAAAATGCTTACCGTGTTCAAACTGGAGTGGAGGACGGGACGAGAATAGTAGTAGGGGTTAATCAGTATCAGAGTCCGGCACCAAACATAGAAAAGCTACAGACAATTTCACAAGAAGAGATTGATGGCCACTTGAAGAGATTGTTCGATGTGAGGGAACACCGAGATAACGGCAAAGTTTCCCATTCACTAAAGGAACTTACATTAGCGTCGCAAACTGCTGAAAACACATTTCCGTTGATACTTAATTGTGTTGAAGCCTACTCAACACTAGGTGAAATATCGGATGCCCTCCGCCTATCGTTTGGTGAGCAAGGCGATTTTGGAGCGTTTTAGCCCTCATATGGAGCGAGTTTACTTAAAATGAACGAGCAACTACTTACGGAAGAAGAGCTTTTAATTAGAAATACGATGCGTGATTACGCCAACAATAATCTTTCTGATCGAGCAGCGAAATACGATGAAACCGGTGAATTTCCATGGGACAATGTGAGTGAGCTAGCTGAACTCGGAGTCCTAGGTTTGACCATAGACGAGGACTTTGGAGGAAGTGGGGGAACCACGAGACAGCTTGCGCTCGTAGCAGAAGAATTAGCTAGAGGTTGCGTGGCCACCTCAGTAATCTATATTTCTCACCTCTCTCTCACCTCTCAATATATCAATACATTTGGTGATGAGTACCAGAAACAAAAATACTTACCTGATCTTGTTACAGGGAAGAAGATTGGAGCGTTTGCCCTTACAGAACCTGGTGCAGGCAGTGACGCTGCCGCAATTCAGACTTCAAGCGTTAGAGCGAATGGTCACTACGTTATCAACGGGACCAAAACTTACATTAGTAATGCTCCTGAGGCCAGAGTTTTAGTAACACTGGCAACCAGGGACAAAAGCGAGGGATATAAGGGGATCGATGCGCTTATCGTGGATGGAGATCTAGATGGTATTAAAGTCAATCAACTTCATGGCAAAATGGGAGTACGTGCTTCCACGGTCGGAGAGATCGTTTTTAAAAACTGTCATGTTCCTGTACGCAATCGCCTGGGGGAAGAAAGCGTTGGATTCCGACAAACCATGGAAGTTTTAAATGCGAGCAGGATATCAATAGCGGCTCAATGTGTGGGTATAGCGCAGGCAGCCTTGGAAGAATCCGTCCAGTACGCCCGTACACGTAAGGTTTTTGGTGGACCCCTTGGAGATCTCCAAGCGATTCAATGGATGATTGCTGACATGGCTGCAGAGACGGAGGCGGCCAGGCAACTGGTTATGAGTGTAGCTAGTAAACGAGATGCCGGGGTTCCGTTTCTGACAGAGGCATCTATGGCAAAACTGTTTGCCTCCAAAGTGGCCATGCAGGCCGCTCATAATGCCGTTCAAATCCACGGTGGTGCTGGGTACTTTGCTCCAACAAAAGTTGAAAGATTATTTAGGGATGCTCGTGTAACCGAAATATATGAGGGGACTTCTGAAGTTCAGCGGATGCTCATCGCTAGGAACATACTTAAACAATAAAAGGACTTCTATGACTGATAAAACGATATGTAGGGCCGAACATATAAACCACGTTTGCATTGCGGTAAAAGATATTGAGGCTACTCTAAGTTTCTATGAAACGTTATTCGGTGTTTACAGCAAGGGGATTGAAGAGATAGAGGATCAAGGGGTTCGTGCGGCCCTTGTTAGAATTGGTGGGTCCCAACTGGAGTTTATACAGCCAACGGATGAGTCAGGGGGGGTCGCCAAGTTTATCGAAAGCAGGGGAGAAACTGTTCATCATATCTGCTTCGAAGTTGATAATTTACAAGCAAAACTTGATATGTTGGATGAGCAGGGGATTCGGTTAATAGATAAAAACCCAAGGAAGGGATTGTCTGGCATGATTGGCTTTCTTCATCCTTCCTCAACAGGAGGAGTATTGTATGAATTGGTTGATAGAGAGACCGCACAGAGGTGATGCATGGCAGCCGGTGATATCAAAGTACTTATAGCAAAGCCTGGGTTGGATGGACATGACAGAGGAGCCAAGGTGGTAGCCCGTGCATTAAGAGAAAGTGGTATGGAAGTCGTATATACCGGTATCAGGCAAACCCCCGAAATGATAGTAAATTCTGCTGTTGAACTTGGCGTAGATGTTGTCGGCCTGAGCATACTGTCGGGAGCTCATGGAGACCTGTTCCCTCGAATTATTGAAGGTCTTCAAAATGCTGGAATGGCGGACGTTTTGATTATCGCCGGAGGCATAATTCCTGATTCTGATAAGGAAGATTTGGAGAAGATTGGAGTGGCCGGCGTTTTTGGTCCTGGAACCTCTACCAGAGATGTAATTAAATTTATTGAAGAGTCAACTTAAGCCTTTTAATTTTAAAAACTAGTATCATGTTACTTCTAAGTTTTTATTAATTGTAATATTTGAAGTCGTGGGGGTAGCTGATGGCTGTCGTTGAATTCGATGGTTTCTTAACAGTAGTGCTCGCATGCCTAGTTAGCTATATATTCGGCGCGTTGCCTTTTGCGCATCGGCTGAGCAGTCGAAAAGGCATCGATATATTTTCGACTGGAACTGGGCTAGCTGGGGCTTCCAACGTATTTAGAAGTGTCGGAAAAGGATCAGCTTTATTAGTTCTTGTGTTTGATGTAGCTAAAGGAGCTTTGGCTGTTATTGTCTCAGCTATGATGGGTGTTGAAGGGATCATGATTCTGGTTCCTGCAGTAGTGGCTGTTTTCGGGCACTGGAACTCAGTGTTCACTCGGTTCAAGGGCGGGGATGGAATGGCCATAGGCGGTGGCGTAGCTATCGGGTTGTTTGGGATAGCTGCAGTATTAGCTTTTTTTGTAACCGCATTGGTTGGTTTAGTTGCCCAGAGATTACCTTTCTCGTCATTGTTCAGCATAGTGTGTGGCTACTTGACACTTTATTTAGTGTCTTATGGTAATCCAGAGCAATCTAGCATGGCATTGGGATTTGGAGCAGTGGTTGTTCTTATTCTCGTCCACGCCATGTTGGGTCACAGAAGGCGTAATCAGGCCTTTACAAAGATCGGCTAATAAGGAGATTAATCCGGTATCTGGATATCTTCTTTCGCCATGAGTAAAAATTCTGCCAATCGCCCATCTACCAAGAAAACAGTTGATTGCGAAGGAATCTTGACATAGAAAGTATCAGTGTCTTTTCGTATGAATTTCAACCTTGTTGTCGGTGATGACGAATCCTTTAATGTATTGATCCTCACTGCTCCTTCCGGTGCGTCAAAATCTAAACCTTTGGCTATATCCTCTTCTTCAAAACCGATTGCCGGCACAATACTGACGGCTTGAAGAAGAACATCTATAATACGACTGTCTGCTGGCCCCGAACCTGAAGGACTTTGTACTATCCAATAGCCATCCTCATTTTTCTCTAGGGAAAAACTTTTTGTACTGTCAGGATATATGAAATCGAACGAAGCAATATCTGTCTCCGGCATGGCGGCCACAATCGGATTTCTCCATGTGTCAGGATCTGGTGAAAACACTCCATTTCTCGCACAGGGGATTCCATAAACTTCTTCTTTACCAGATTTTCTGATATAGCAAAGCTTTACTTCGGGTGACCACTTTCCGATAAGAAACGCTTCCTGCACAGATTGGTCTAGATAGAATGTTACAAATGTGCCAGAAACTTCATCAACACCTAGGAGTTCGTGGTGTTTTGGTAACCGAGCGATAAGTTGTGATTCTGGAATATCTGCAACATGGGTCCAGAAATCTCCTAGCCTCGGAGCAAAAGCCGGGTATTTCCCAATTCGCCAATTTTCCTCCCCAGTTTTGACGAGTTCTGCAGTCCGTTCTCCTCTAGTGACCTCGATTCTTGTTATAACATCCGGAGTTATCGGCATTAATCCTTCCATGACATAGTCATCCTGTCCGGATGAAATAAGCCTGATTGCTATACCCAAAATACCAATCAATATAAGGGACATTAGTACGAATCCGACCTGACGGCTTTTCATTCTAATGGCTCCGATTCTTTTTCAGTTGGTCTTGATGACCTTCCGATTAATCTGCCTGCTCGAGCTCTCCAGCTAGAATTAAATCCCTTACTTTGCCTGCGGAGGTAGCGGGCGAACCCAAGCAGTATAAAGGCGAGCGGGACTCCCCCTATATTCGAATATTGCACAATATTCCTGTGATTACTGGATGAAAAAACTAGTTTACGTTCTGATACAACTTTTGAGCGAATGGAGGCAAGAGCGTCTTCTTGGGCCAACCAGTCGACCAGGTTAAGTCCCAAAAGTATGTTGCTGCCGAATCGTTGTGTCGCTTTGTCGCTCAGCCAATCGGCGTCACCGGTAATGACCACTCTGGAGCCATTATCTGACTCCGCGGTTACGGCAAGATCGCTACTGAAGAAATTGCTTTGAAGGGGGTCTGAAAAAATTGGAGCATCTGGCTTCAAGTTTTTGTATAAGTCATCTACTCCTGCGTATGCTGTTGTTCTAATTAGAGGTTCGATTTTGTACTCAGAATCTGGCATCGCCATGATTCCTAGTGAACTCGCCCATGGAAGCACTACAGATCCGACGTTGCCCCCGACTTTATTGTCTACGACTTCCGCTCTTACCCAGAACGGGTACGGCAGTAGAACGCTTCCAGATGCGCCGGCCGCAAAGGATAGTGTTTCATTAGATTGAAGGTCATAAACTATGTTATCGTCGATAATTATCCCAAACCGGGACTCAGCATAGTTCGCAAGACTGTTTCGATTAGAAAGCCCGGCCAATTGTTGTAGGTCTACAAGTACGGGTTCTAAATTGAAGAGAGCTTTTCCCCCAGTATCCAGGTAATGGTCGATGTCGTCGATATGAGCTGAAGTTATTCGATCTTTCGGCGAATTTACGACAAGAACGTCTATACCTTCCATTGCCAGCGGGACACCCTCAACAGCTTCGATAGGTACCAATTGATACTGTTGGTTCAGAACTGACGCAAATGAGGCCATTTCTTCAGAAGGAGACATTTCAGAGTGTCCAGAAAGGAATCCTACGGTTTTCTTTTCTATATTGTCACTCAACATCCTGTTGGTCAGGCTGGCGAGTGCGTATTCGAACCCGTCAACGCTTTCTACGAAAGGGATTACCTCCCTCTTATCAAGGTATGTAAGAACAATGCCGAGATAACCAGTCTTGATTTGAAGTTCGCCTTGGCTATGCAAATTGAAACGTACAGGAGGTACGCCTGCAGTAGCAGCCTTGCGTTCTGCCCTCGTGTCGTCTTCTGGAAAATGTCTTACGATCTTGACGTTTCCGTCAGAGCCTGCTTCGAAGTCATCTAGGAAATCGTTTACATCTCTTGACACCGGTGATACTTGAACAGGTGGATCTGACGACATGTAAACATCTATGGTCAACAGATCCTCAAGGTCATTTAATATTCCGACGGTCGCCGGGCTCAAGGAGAAAATTTTATCTTCTGTTAGATCAATTCTGCCTTTAATAGAGGTGCCGAACCATCCGACCAATATGCTGAGTATGATGAGTCCCGCAACTCCAAGTTGCAGATTTCTAAATTGAGAAGTTTCATGGCTTAGAGTTCTACTCCTCATAATCAAGAACGTGCCACTTAAAAAAGTGGATATTAATGCAAGGAAGTAGATGATATCTCGAAGATCTATGATTCCCCTACCAACATTGTCAAAGTGAGTGATAGGGCTCAGGAGTTGAAGAAGATTAGCTACATTAGATGGAAGAGTAATGGCTACCAGTTCTAATCCCATAATCATCAGTATCATGCTAAGGGTCAAACCGAGGATGAAGGCTACTATTTGGTTTCTTGTCAGGCTGGACGTGAAAAGTCCGATAGAGACAAGACATCCGGCAAGAAAAATGCTGCCCACGTACTGGGAAGCAGCAGCACCCCAATCGAGATTTCCTGCGCTCATTATGGCAATAGGTATTCCCAGCGTCGCTAATATAGCCACCGAAACAAAAATAAGACCGGATAGAAACTTTGTAAAAAGTACAACCCAGCCACGAATTGGTTGAGTAAGTAAAGTCTCTAGGGTCCCGTCCCGTTGCTCTTCTGATAGTAACCTCATAGTTGCCGCTGGGATAAAAAGAGTCATCAACCAGGGTAGAGAAGGCCTATCGATAGCGAATTCTACGGTGAACAGTGGCCTTAGCGAAGTTTCACCCATGAGTATGGCCGTTTTGAAGAAAGCCCAGGAAAGCATGGCAACAAATACGACTATGAGTATGTACCCTGTAGGTTGGTCGAAATAACCTTTGAGATCTTTGCGGATCAGAGCGAAAAAGGGTGTCCTCATTAGTGCTAGGGTGCTCTTCTGGCTTCGTCAGCTGCTGTAAGCGAATGGAATACGTCTTCTAGGCGCATACGCTCCTCGTGCAGTTCCCACAAAACCCAGCCCTTGCTCGCAGCAAGCTTAAAAATTTCTGGCCTTGGATCATTTGCTCCGGCTATGTTAACTGAGTAACGCTTCCGACCCTCTATTGGATCCAGCCTCTCCACGGATTCTATCGAATCCAACGTGGCGAGACCGGATTCAATAGAGCTCCCTTCAATCTCTAAATATATTTTACGTAACCCAGGTGTGAGCTGGAGAATCTCATCCACCGGACTGTCAGCTAACATTTGGCCTCTATTAATGACAACAACTCTTTCACAGGTAGATTCGACTTCTTGCATGACATGGGTAGTTACCAAAACAGTACGATCTTGTCCGAGTGATCGCACAAGGTCTCTCATGGAGATTCGTTGATTTGGATCTAATCCCTCCGTAGGTTCGTCTAGGATTAGGATAGATGGTCGATGCAGGATTGCTCCGGCAAGACCTACACGTTGATGGTAACCTTTTGACAGTTCGCTGATTGGTCTGTGAAATACTTCGCTCAAACCTGCTTCTTCGATAGTTTGGGCTAGGCTGTTTTTTCTGTCTGCTCCCCTCATTCCTCTCAAGTCCGCGATGAAATCCAAATACTCGCTAACAAGCAAATCCTCGTATAAAGGGTTATTTTCGGGCAAATATCCGATGCTACGCCTAGTTTCAAGGTCTTGTTCTGCGTTGTCGACACCATTTATAAGGATTTGGCCGGTGTCGGGGGTGTAATAGGAAGTTAGCAACCTCATTGTAGTCGTTTTTCCTGCCCCGTTAGGCCCTAGGAACCCTACTACTTCACCCTTGCTAACTTTAAACGAAAGGTTTTGGACGGCTTTGAATTGCCCAAAACCCTTACTTACACCCCGCACATCGATGGTGACTTCTTCACTATTGGTGGTATGTGTTGACGCCACGGCTTTTTCAGTCGTCATGGTTTTTTAATTATTGAAGTTTAATTTATTAATCAGTCATCGAATGGCGCAGGCAACTTTGGGGGATCCAGTTCTGTTATCAATGATTCTGTGGTTAGTACCATCGCAGAGATACTGGCTGCGTTCTCCAAAGCTGATCTAGTGACTTTCGTGGGATCGATAATTCCATATTCATACATGCTGCCATAACGATCCTTTTCGGCATCGAATCCGTAGTCGTCTTCACCGTTTTTGACGGCATTTACGACAACTGCTCCGCTGAATCCAGCATTTTCTACCAGAAGGGCCAACGGTGATGTGACTGAATCGAAGATTATATTTGCACC
>CAZZBP010000014.1:0-6399 GCA_964652755.1 uncultured Dehalococcoidia bacterium | reverse complement strand
CTGTGTCCTCATCAGAGGTACCGCCGAATTCTGAACGGACTTTCTCAGCTGCCCTGATCAGTGATGTTCCTCCTCCCGGAAGTATTCCCTCATCCATTGCTGCCCTCGTGGCAGACAAGGCGTCCTCAAGCCGTTGCTTTTTTTCCTTCAGTTCGACTTCCGTCGCCGCCCCAACTTTTATAACTGATACTCCACCAGATAACTTGGCTGCTCGTTCTTCCAGCTTCTCACGATCATAATCTGACTTGGTTTCTGCTGCTTGCGCCCGTATATTGTTTACTCGTGCTTCTATATCTGAAGCGGAGCCACTTCCTTCTACGAAAGTAGTGTCGTCCTTTGTAGCGGTTACCCTCCGGCATCGGCCAAGATCACTGATCTCGACAGAGTCTAGTTTGCGGCCGGTCTCGCTACTTATGACAGTGCCACCGAAAAGGATTGACATATCCTCAAGGATAGCTTTCCGCCTATCACCAAAAGCAGGGGCTTTAATTCCGAGGCAGTTCATAGTACCTCTCATTTTGTTTACAACAAGTGTAGCTAGGGCCTGTCCGTCGATATCTTCTGCGACAATTACCAGGTTGTTCCCAATCGCAGAGAATTTCTCCAAGAAGGGAAGGAGTTCCTCCAGACTAGATATTTTTTCGGAGGTTATAAATATGTAAGGTTCATCTAGTTCGGTAACCATCCTGTCCTGATCCGTTACGAAATAGGGAGAGAGATAACCCCTGTCGATCTCCATGCCTTCTACAAATTCAATCTCGTAGTCGAGACCCCTTGATTCCTCCACGGAAACCACTCCATCCTTACCTACCTTGCTAATGATTGATCCGATCATCTCGCCCATTTCTTCATCGTGTGCTGAAAGAATCGCAACTTGAGTAATCTGCTCGTTGTCAGTGACAGATCGAGACATATTCTGAAGTTCCCTGGTCATAGACGCGACGCCTTTGTCTATTCCTCGTCTCAGAGCCATTGGATCTGCCCCGGCAGCTATGTTCTTGAAACCGTTTCTTAAAATAGATTGGGCAAGTATCGTGGAAGTGGTTGTGCCGTCTCCCACGTCGTCGTTGGTCTTGGATGCAGCCTCCTTAAGAAGCTGGGCACCCATGTTGAGAAAAGGCTCTTCAAGTTCGATCTCTTTAGCGATTGTGACTCCATCACTGCATACTTGCGGGGGACCAAATTCTTTATCTAGAATCACATTTCGTCCGTTTGGGCCGAGTGTGATCCCCACAGTTTTTGCCATGAGATCTATGCCTTGCATAAGTTGCTCACGGGCGCTGTCTCTGAACTGAAATTGTTTGGGCATATCTTAAATCTCTCCTGTTACTAGAAAACTGGGCTACTCTGTCTTGGTTGTTAATGCTTTCAAAATAGATCCTGGAGACAAGGGAAGATCTCTCATTCTTGTGCCAGTTGCGTTGTAAATAGCGTTTGCGACGGCGGCCAAAGGGGGAACTAGTGGCGATTCTCCAACCCCACGCACCCCGAAAGGATGCCCTGGGTTTGGTACTTCTATTACCACTGGGTCAATCATTGGGATATCAAGACTAGTTGGCATTCTGTAATCAAGCAAACTAGCATTCAAAACCGCGCCGTCTCTGCTCATGAAATATTCCTCATTTAACGCCCAGCCTATACCCTGAACCGTACCGCCAAGACTCTGCCCCTCAACGTAGTCAGGATGGATTGCTTTTCCAGCGTCTTCGAATGTTGTGCATCGAAGAATGTCCGTTTTTCCCGTGTCCGGATCAATCTCTACGTCTACCAGTGTAGCCGAGTACGACCCACCAACTCCTGTAGGATTTACCCCAGCACTTCCAACTATTGGTCCGCCCGTTCCGTTGGCGCCTGATGCTAGCTCTTTAAACGTTAATTGAAGTTCGGGGTCCGACTTGTGATGTGCGTGTCCGTCCGAATATTCAATCTCGCCTTCAGATGTATCCCATACCAAAGCGGCCCGTTCGATTAGCTGGGATTTTACATGCTGCGCTGCCTCAAATGCCGCCCATCCAGACTTGAATGCAACTCCACTTCCACCGGTTACAGATGTGTATCCGATTGAGTCTGTATCGCCGACTTGAGGATTGACGTCCTCAACTGGAATCCCAAGCACTTCAGCAAATTGCTGGGCGATAGCGGTTCTGGATCCGCCTATGTCAACCGAGCCTTCAGTCAGGTTTACCGAACCGGCAGGAGTAACTACTGCGACGCAGGAAGCAGGGCCAGTATTATTTCTCCAGAATCCCATTGCAACCCCACGTCCTCTCAATTTCCCATCGGATTCCTCCAATGAAGATTTGTAGTGAGGATGAGATTTTATTTCCTCGGCAGTCTCGATCATCCCAATTCTGTTATTAACGACCCCGTCTGCACGCCGCGTCCCTTCTTTGGCGGCATTTATCAAGCGTAGGTCTATTGGGTCTATTTCCAGTTTTTCCGCAATCTCATCAAGTATCGTTTCTATTGCTAAGGCTCCGAGGGGAGCCCCAGGTGCTCTGTAGGCTGTAGTTTTCGGTTTATTATCAACTACGTCGTAACCGTCCAATTTCAAATTTTTGATGTCGTAAGGAGAAAGCATGCAAGCTGTGGCGCCTCCAACTGGAGATCCGGGGAACGCGCCGGCTTCAAAAAAAAGTTCTGCTTTCGCTGCCGTGATTTTGCCCGCTCTATCTACCCCTATCTTGGCCTTTATCAGGCTACCGCAGGTGGGCCCGCTGGCTTCAATAACTTCCGCTCGGGTCATGTGCATCTTGACGGGACTTCCACTTTGTTTTGATAATAACGCCGCTAACGGCTCGAGATAACAGGGAAGCTTGCCTCCAAATCCTCCCCCAATTTCCATCGGAATTACGTTGATTTTAGAGACCGGTAAACCTAACAAAATTGCGGTCGCATCTCTTATTCCGAAATGGCCTTGGCTACTGCACCAGATTGTGACGAATCCGTCTGCTCTCCACCATGCCGTTCCGTTCTGAGGTTCTATATATCCCTGATGAACAGTCTTTGTTCGAAATTCTCTTTCGATTGTTAGATTCTCATCCGCCTGGTTAAAGCCTTCATCCACATCACCTAGTTCATACTGATCGTGACTGGCTATGTTCGGGCTGTCAAAAGTGTTATTTCCCAGAGAGACGGAGGATATATTGTCGTGGAGGACCGGTGCTCCGTCGGCTATCGCCGATTCCACATCAGTCACCGACGGAAGGACTTCATATTGAACTTCTATCAAAGACAAGAGTTCTTCTGCTTCGTGTTGACTTGAAGCAGCAATTGCCGCTATGGGATGCCCTTTGAAGAGTACCTTGTCAGAAGCGAGTACCCGGTCACGCACATATTTCATATTTGCATATAAGTCTTCACCGATTTCTGCAGCCTTATCGGGAAGTGGAGAGAGGTCAGAAGCCGTAATCACGGCCTTTACTCCGGGATGATTGGCTGCAGCAGATACGTTTACCGATTTGACACGGGCATGGGCATGAGGGCTTCGCAAGACTTTTCCGTACAACATCCCCGGAAGGTTCATGTCCGCACCATAGAGCGCCTTTCCGGTGACTTTATCTACCCCGTCATGCCTAACCGGTCGCTTGCCTATTATCGAGTATTCCTCAGGTGTTTGAGTAGCCAATTGAAACGCTCCCTTCAAAGCTAAAAAACATCTAGAACATAGAAAAATTTAGAAAAAAATAATAACACAGGACAAGACAATAAACTGTGCCTACAGTTAGAGGCAATCAGCCTTGGTGTTTATACCTGATGAGATTCTCCTCGTTAAATTCAAGTCCGAGTCCCGGTCCTGAGGGCATAACCATCATCCCCTCCTGTATTAAAGGCTCTTCCGTGAACATAGCGAAAGTCCATGGCATATGCTCAACCCATTGTCCATTGGGGCAGGCTGCTATTCCGTGACCTAGTATTTCAGTTGCGAGATGGCTCACTACTGGAAGATTGTAGGCTTCCGCCAAATGGGCTACTTTCATCCATTGCGTTATTCCTCCTGCCCTCAGTAAATCCACCATGACAATGTCGATGGATCGATTCTCCAACATCGTTCTGAAGGGCTCGATTCCGTAGTGGTATTCTCCGGCAGCGATTGGTGTGACGAGTTTATCGGCGATTCGAGAGAGACCCTGATAATCTTGGTGGTTTACGGGATCTTCTAGCCAGTAGAGGTCATACTGGGCCAATTCTTTCCCGATGTTAATAGCCGTGTTTACGTCCCAACCCTGATTTATATCCAACATTAGTGTGATGTCCGGACCGACAGCTTCGCGCATGGTTTTCATTCGAGCGATCTCTTTGTCTGCTGAATCTTCAGCTCCCATTCGAAATTTCATGGCCCTAAAACCTTGATTTACGAGTTCCTCTGCCGTCTTAGCTAACCTATCAAGGTCATAAGTTCGCCAAAGATATCCGCTAGCGTAGGCTGGAACTTGGTCTTGATAGCCTCCTAGGAGCTTGTATATGGGCTGACTTGAATGCTTACCTTTTATGTCCCAGAGCGCTACATCGATGCCTGATATCGCCCTCGTAACGAGACCGGATGGGGCACCTCCCCCCGCAATTGTTCTCAAGTGTTCGTTAATATGTTCATTGTTACGGGGGTCCTCACCTATGAGTTGTTCTAATAAGGCATCGACACTTGCTTTAAGGGCTTCGAGCATCAAGCTGCTGGCAAATCCTGAGTAACCTATCCCCTCGATACCGTTATCGGTGTGGATCTTAATCGTTACAAATTCCGCCTGGGAACCCATACCTCCCGTAAGTGGACCTTCCTCTCTCGGTATACTCACAACACTTGTCTGGTAATTAGTTATTTTCATAGTAGCGTCCGTATGTCCACTTTTTGTTGAAACAGTTGGTTATTTCTGTGGGTCTCCCGAGGTCATAAAGGGGGATTTGTTTTTGCTTACAAACCATTCGGTTCCTGCATCGTCTACCGGCTTAAAGCCGACTATGTCTTTACCTGGTCTCATGTCCCATATTCCGTAAGTGTTATCAGACATCCCATATAAGGTTGCAAATCCCACGGTCTCTGGGGCGTCTATACATTTTTGGATCACTTGGGATGTATCTCTATGGCTCATCCAAAGAGATAACGCGGATGGGGCGAACGTTGGATCGTCGGGTTCCATAACCCAGCCGATTCTGATACAAATTACAGATAGGCCGTATTCATCATGAAAATAACTACCCAGTGACTCGCCGAAAGCTTTGCTTACCCCATAGTACCCGTCTGGCCTCACAACCTCGGTGCCTAACAGCTTTACAGGTTGCCTGACATCCTTAAATTTACCGTCATATATCTGTTTGTACGGATTGTCCTTCAATGGAAAGAAACCTAGAGCATGGTTGCTGCTTGCGAATATGATCCTTCTCACCCCGGATAGCCTCGCTGCTTCAAAAACGTTCCTTGTTCCGATGATATTGTTGTCAAGGTTAGATTGCCAATCTCCTTTGTGATTGGGGTCGGCTGCTAAGTGGACAACCGTCTCCATGCCTTCGAACGCGGGCATTATGGCATTGAGATCCCTTAGGTCGGCGACAATAGTTTCAAACCCTTCTACTTGCAGTAAATCAAGACCGAAGAGCTCGTAATTAACAGCTAAACTTTTCCGTATGATTGCTCCTATCTTACCGGCAAAACCAGTTACCAATACCTTCTTTAGCGACATTTAGATTTACTGCAGTTGGCTTTCAAGTCGACCTCCAAGCATGGACTATCAGGTAGACTACGATTGGGACAATGAGTGTCCAAAGTAATAACCTCGGGGAAGGGCGCATGTCATTCATCCAAGAAGTAGTATTAAGCAGCACAAAAAAAACTTGCACTTGGCTGGGATTCTAGCATAGCAAGAATGAGTAAAGCTGATACTAAATTTCAACTGATCGCCTTAGATATCGACGGTACGATACGAGATGATACCGGTAATGTGACCACATTTATGAAAGATGTGCTAAATGAATGCCAAATCCGGGGGGCGATCATTGTAGCAGCTACAGGTAGAACTAGAATCTCCGCAATGAATTATCTTCAGGAAGTTCCTATGATTGAGTTTCTAGCGTCTTTCCAGGGAGCTCTAATAACTAGGTGTAAAACAGATGATTTTCTCTGGAGCACCTATATGTGTTCCGATCAGATTAACAGGGCGCTTGACTACCTAGAGGAACAGGATATTGAGAAAGTGGCATATTCCGGTGACCAAGTGTACGTTGAAGAGATGACGGATTGGGCGCACTCTTATGGCCTAAGATCGGGTGTGAAGATTATAGAAGTCGATGATTTAAGGTCCGTCCAAGAAAATGTTTTTCGAATCTTAGCAGTGGGCGGGACCGAAGAGATTTATAGAATCGAGAAGGAGATGAAAATCCGGTTTTATAGTTCCCTTTACGCTACCC
>CAZZBP010000013.1:32804-36800 GCA_964652755.1 uncultured Dehalococcoidia bacterium | reverse complement strand
GCTTAAATCCGTGGTGTAAACGGCATCTCCGGGGTGTCAACGGCCGCGGTAGTGATGGTGGACTGTGGACGGATGTATGGTGCTAATGGGGTGGTTACGGTGCGCCGGGCGAAAGTGTTTCGGTCGACGATCACCTTGTTTTATTCCCGGTTAAACACCAAAGGAAATAAAGAATCAAATGCTTTCGAGTGCGTTGATGATTGGTTGATGTCAGCCGTGTCGATGGTAATGAAATACCGCCTGGCATCTCTCTTTCAGGTATAGGTACGATGTAATTATTCTCGGTACGGAGACGGAACAGGAACATATAAATTGATGGGGGCCTTTACTTAGATCTCTGAAAATACCTGGTTATACGTTATCCCTTATTTGCCAACACCCCCTTCATCCTCAAAGCTTTACAAGGCAGACACAAGTGGATGAACCAGCGACCAATCTACCCCGGACTGCCGGATGGTCTTCAAAACCGGAGGGTCTCTCCTCTGCAAAACGTAACCGCGGTTCTACGAGTCGGTTGCAGCAGTACTCCCTGCTTCAAAAGTTTCACCATTGGGTAGGTTGGCCCAGTCTTGAATGAGTTCGTAGGTATGTTGTCTGGTTCCTACAGTGATCGTCATAACCATTCATTACTTTACAGAGGGATATGTTTCCTCTACTCAACTTAATAGGTTTTGCTGGACTGTACTACCAATCGCTCCTAAAACCACTATGTAAGCAGTGCAGTTGGGCTAGACGCTGTCACTATTGGACGGAAAGTACCTGACCCGTATATGTTTAAAACTGGGACGACTAGGCCACTTTTGCGTCACCAATAAGAAGTGAGAAAATTAGTGGCCGTCGTACCGTTGCACTGAAAAATATATCAGGTCAAGCGAGAGCCGTTGCAATTTTTTGAGAATCGTCAAATATATGGAATTCCGTTTCCAAATCGTCTTTAACCACAAACATATGAACCGCTTCTGTATCTAAATTATCAGCTGTGATATGGACATGCAGATAAACCCTGTCCCCCTCTGCTGCCACGTTTAGAATTTCCAGGCTGAAATTTGGAAACTTAACCAGTAACTGCCTCAGGAAATTTCGGAGAAAATCATCAAATCCACGATACTCCCCAGATAGTTCGTGCTCTCCGTTAACTGTAATCAGGGCATCCTTGTGGTAAATCTTGCCAAGGCTCTCCATATCGCCTTCAGCAAAGGATTTGTACCCACCTAGAACTAGCTCTTTTGGTGTCATCAAAAACCTCCCGGGAATTGGAATATCTGTGTTTGTCCGGAATCGTAGCACTTTGCTATTCGTGACGCTCCGTTGCACGGTTTACGGCACACGCATGAAACACGGAATCCAATATCACCTATCTCTGCAATTTATCATTCCTAGTATGCAAGCCGTGACTTGGGAGACAAATGCTAAAAATATCTTGACGGCGGACCTCTATAATCCGTTTTTGATGGAACTATAGGAGAATTAAAGGGAACTTTAGATATTATCAATTGACTAACACACGGGGATGGGAAAAAGCCGCCACATAAGAGTTAATGGTCAGTCAAGATTTTTCATGCAACAGGATCAAATAATTCTCATCTTTGAAAGCGACAGATCCAAGCCCACACTCGATTATTGCGGAATCTAATTCAACCAAAGTATGAGTAATCCCATTATCAACCAAGATTGTCTTTAAGGTGTCACAGTTCACTTGGCTTGCGCTGTAAAAGGTACTTACGGACTCTAGCCTACTAAACCATTCAATTGTTTCAGAAGCTTTAAAGGGGTGTGTTTTTCCGTCTGTGAAAACTGGAATTCCCGTACTTAAACGAAAATTAATCATGTTGGGTGGAATCATGTACAAATGCCCCGATTTAGCACTGCTCTTTGCAAAGCTAAATGCTGGTTGATACGGCATATTGGCTACTTTTTCTGTACGAAGAAAGGTATAAATCCCTCCTGTGATCGCACAGGCGGCTATGAGAGAAACCAGGAAAAATTTGGAAATTCTATTAAACTCGAAATGGAATGCAAAAAACTTTTGGAAGGATAGACGGGCAATCCCTCCTAGAATAACAGATAAAGATATTGGTATTAATACGACAGAAATCCTCCAGGGAAAGAGTAATGCGAATTGGTAATTGTCTGTTATGTATTGGATGCAAGATAGTACAAGCCCGGCGAATAACAGAAAGGACAACAAGAATCCTAATGTATTTTTTCGGGTTAAATATATTGCTATTACGCACATTCCTACTTTTACCAGAGTCGAGATACCAAGCCAAGAGGATACCAATGCATGATGGGGCATTCGATGGAGGACTAGAATTTCTGTTGCTGATTTAAGAGTAGCTAAATCGTCCGGCTTGAATCTCCAATAATGCCACAGCGCTGGAAGACCAATCAGTACGCCTGCTACGAGCCCCATCTGTAGAGCGTCTCGAGTAGATCGTCTTCTTACATAGGTATGAAGGACGAAAGCAAATATTATTATGAAACCAACAAGTACATATGAAGCGTGAATATAAGAACTTATAGCTATAAGGCATACGCTGATATATTTCATACGCTTGGTATAAAAAAATATAGCAGTTATACACAATACCCCGAACGTGCTTGGTTGTAGCTCCGCATTAACTAGGGTTTGTCCTGCCACGCCGTCGTAAAAAATTCGTGATAAGTCCATACCGAACAAGACCTTTGAAAGAAACCCTGATGCCGCGGAATGCACCAATATTAGGAGGAAACTTATCAACAAGTAAGGAACTATATTTCTCTGCCGCCCTATTCCAAGTTTGGATATATTAGAAAGACTCAAAAAATAGATGATCAGTAAAGCTGAATGCAATACAAAGAAGAGCAAATCAATCGAAGAGGTGTGTACAAATTCGACTATCGAACTGAACAAAGGAAAAGGATCCTGGGTGGAAAATAGAAAATCCTCTTCTAAATGTCCATGATTTGCTCTCGCAAGACCGTGAAAAAAATATGAATTTTGATTATTCGTGTAAAGAGGAGATATGGTGACAGATGACACGAACGCAAATGCGCATAGTAATAGACTCGCCGTTTGAAAACTTCTATGTTTTATAAACGTTCTTTCCTCTCCGAACAATCTTGATCTTTTGTTAAGGCGCCTCTGTTAATATCTACACCAATTCCAATAGTAAGGCTTTGGTAGCTTTCCTATCCTTACATCAAACAACTAGAGGCAACCTGTTCCCCGCCATATGCACTTGTATCTATAAGATTCTGTTAAACAATCAGGAAATATGCTTAGCATCAAAGCCCCGATAACGAAACGATATAGGCATCGAAATTAGAAATCAACAACGAAACCGAAGCACATCGCACCAGGTATTGTTATACAACCTAGCGAAAGCTAAAACCTTGCAATAGTTAGATGTACAAGTTTTATCGGTCGTCGCCGGCAAAATCAACAGATCAAGGAAGATAAAAGTGCGGTCAAAACAGATAGCTAAGCCAAATCTCCGAAAGGAAGTTCACCCTCACCTTATTAGTAACCTAGTCGGGGAGGGGAGTACTTGTACTGACTTCAGGAAAAGCTGGTGCAGAAAGAGCGGAGGAAATCGCTGGAGGCAAAATTATGGCCTTTAAATACACCGAATTTCTGGTGGAGACCGACTGGCTTGCCGACAGCCTAAGCGACAGCGACCTACGGGTTCTGGACTGTACCGTCTTCAACCCGCCCGATGGAATTGGTGGTATCCGGGCCGAAAGTGGCCGCACGTCGTGGGCTATGGAACATATCCCCGGCTCTGTACACGCCGACTTGGTGAATGATCTCTCCGACAACGATGCCGACTTTCGGTATATGCTTCCCAAGGCACCACAGCTAGCCCAGGCGTTTTCTAGCTACGGTGTGGGCACCGGAACTAGGGCGGTACTATACGACTCCACTACCGGTTCCTGGGCCACCCGAATCTGGTGGATGATGCGTGCCTACGGGTTCGATAACGCCTATCTCCTCAACGGTGGCCTCCACAAATG
>CAZZBP010000013.1:30847-32794 GCA_964652755.1 uncultured Dehalococcoidia bacterium | reverse complement strand
CCCGCTATTTTTCTCCCCAAACCCAGGTCTGGACTCATGGTAGACCAGAGTGAAGTGTTGGCCGAGCTGGATAATGGATCGACCTGCGTGTTGAACTCGCTCAGTGAGGAACAACACCAAGGCTCGGGCGGAACCAACTACGGACGGGCAGGCCGCATAGCCAATAGCGTGAACGTACCTGCCGCGGATTTGACGGACCCCGTCACCCATGCCTACCTCCCAGCCGAACGGTTGGCTGAGCGGTTTTCCGAAGTCGGCGCGGACCGTGCGGAACGGGTGATTACCTACTGCGGAGGCGGTATCGCTGCCAGCAACGATGCCTTTATCCTGACGTTGCTAGGCTACGAGAACGTGGCAGTCTACGACGCTTCATTGTGGGAATGGGCCGCCGATTCATCATTGCCGATGCAAACCGGGCCAATGTAGAGCAGATAACCGGAATCCTCAACACAGTACGGCTGCCATCAAGGCCAATCTATCCCGGGACACAACGGGATAAAATCCGCGCTTATTGAAAACATCAGGAAAACAATCGGAAATCCGTTTGCCGGAGATGTGAGCCAGGTGGAATTCGAACCCAGAAGACTCGGATTAAAAGTTCTCTACACACTTTCCGTCAAATATTATCCCGTTCCTGTAATTTGGTCGGCAAAATGTCTGCAAGTTGAAGTCCCATTAACAGTAGCCTAGAAGGCAAACCGGGGATGGGGGTGCGGTGTTATATGGGATGGTTAGGGTGTGCGGACCGAGCTATGCATTCGCGCTGCGAAAGTAATTTTCAGTCTGTGGAAAAAATGTGGGCGGGTCCTACCACGTCTCCACCAGATCTAAAGGTCCTTGTTTTAAGCAGCAGTTGCGGGTCTCTGTCTGATATATTCATAGTGCTTATGAAAACTAAGGGCAGGCTAATATTTGAATCCAGAACACTCGGACAAAAGTTACTCCTGAACTTTTCGGAATAGTATTTCGCTGTGCCGGCTATTTCCAAATTGCCACCTTTACCAGTTTTGGTAACCAGCTTGGCTATTGCTGCAGCACTACTCGGCGACGCTATGTTGTATGTGGTCATGCCCTCTAGACCTGAGCTATGGAATCTTACTATTATTCAAGTTGGGGTATTACTCTCAGTAAATCGACTGGTTAGACTGTTTACCAATCCATTAAGTTCCGTTTTTGTTGAAAAGTTCGGTATCTACACTCCCTTCAGAGTTTCCCTTCTGTCTTCCTTGGGTGTTTTAGTTGCATATACGTTTTCCAAGAATTTCATCGTGCTGGTCTTTGCCCGTCTTCTGTGGGGAACATGTTGGTCTATTTTACGACTGGTATCTCAATGGGTGGCATCCGAACATAGTACTAACAAGAATCTAGGGTTAAATCTTTCCAGCAACGCCTCTATTATCCGCCTGGGATCGATTGGCGGTGCGGTGTTTGGTGGAGTCCTTTCAGACTATTTAGGGTTTGAAGCTGCCTTTAGTATTTTTGGTGTTTTTACCTTTATAGGTTTTGTTACTTGGATCCGCAAATCCACATACAGCAGTAAGAACCGAGCAGTAGTAAACGGGAGGAAGTTATCCGGATTCATTCATGTCTTAAGGGATTACCGGGTACTAATCGTAAGTATTACGAGTATGTTTGGAGGATTGGTATTTTCAGGATTGATTGGGGCAACTATCGGTCATTTTTTAAGATATAAATACGGGTTGGAATTTGATCTAATATCTATAACATTTGGAGTAGCAACTATTACGGGGTTTACTCTAGGGCTTAAAAGTTTAACTGAAGTATTGGTTGGGCCTTTCGGAGGCTATTTCTCTGATATATATGGACGTTACAAGAGTCTCGTTATTTCAGCCGCATTGACCTCGATCAGTCTCCTGTTACTAGGCGTTCATAGCACTCCTCTAGTTACCTTATTTGTTCTCCTTCTAGTGTTTATCGCGGGAGTCA
>CAZZBP010000013.1:30033-30837 GCA_964652755.1 uncultured Dehalococcoidia bacterium | reverse complement strand
GTAGGAATGATTGTCGATGACGAATCCAGATCTCAGGTTTTTTCCGGTTTTAACACTTTTCAAGACTTTGGATCCGCACTTGGACCTCTAATTGGCCTTTCGCTAATCTCGGCGAATTTATTGCCTACACTATATTCGATTAGCGGGGTTTTATTGTTTATTTTGATAGTGTTCGCCTGTTTATTACTAAGTAAGGATATGGTCACTAATGATCCCTGTTAATTTGTCATGGCGTATTCAATAAAGACTTGAAACCAATATTGTAAACAACATAGATAGTGCCGTTTAGGACAACGGTGAGAACAACACAACGATTATCAAGAATAGATGTCGGTCACCCAAAGTCTTAGCAAACCCAGTAATTGACCTCTGCGATTTTACACCGCAATCAGTGGCATCTATGAATCCGGCATCCAACGAGGAATCTTTTAGCAGTTATATGGAAGGTTATACCAGATTTATGGACGGACACTTTAGAATTCAACAGGTGGTGGAGAGTGGTCCGTATGATGAGTATCAATTGGGATAAGACGTGACCTGGATCCAGAATTAGAGCAGAGGCTCCTAGCTACAACAAAGTTTTAGATAGTCACCGCGTGGACAGAGAAAACAGTTATAGAGATTTTGGATGATGAAGAACTAGGTCCAACTGAATTTAGTCATCTGACAACTTAGCAACTTCCTAACTCTTGCCTAAATCTTCCCAGATACTTGAATCCTTTTCATAGCAGTTTCCTTGGGTGGACTTCGCTTACGCCCCGGCCGTCTTCCTCTTGTTATTCTTCCTCATAACAAGTAATGATT
>CAZZBP010000013.1:0-30023 GCA_964652755.1 uncultured Dehalococcoidia bacterium | reverse complement strand
AACACCCGATCTTCCTTAGTTTTAACTCTTCCAAAATGACGGCCTGAGTTATGATATTACGATCTGCATTGACATTAAACTTTGCGAAAAGAATAAATATAGGAGGCCCCATACCAAGGGGTGGACTCTTCCAACATTGGAGGGTACGGCAACTAGTCGGTGTTGAAAATATTAGCCAAACATCAATAATTCACGGAAACATGGGAGCATGACTTGAAAATCGAGGACATAATTCTGTCGAGGGATAAGCGCACCGTAAGTAGCTTACGTCCCTTTCTTCCATCCGATTTTGTTCAGGACGCTGGAAGATTTGTAATGGATCTGCCAGGAACCGTTTTGATAGCCAGCGGGTTTTTTATAAAAGATGCAGGCATCGTTGAGACTGACGGTCCACCCGGAGCTATCGCAATTGGGAGAGCTTTACAGAGATTGGGGCGCAGAGTGTGCTATGTAACCGATAAACACGGCACATTCTGTTTTCGATCCGAAGAAAGTCCCCAAACAAAAATCATTGAGTTTCCCATATGCAATATTAAAGAAAGTGAGAAGGAAGCCTTAATACTGTTGGACGAAATTAAACCCTCCCTAATAATCTCAATAGAAAGGCCTGGCATGACTATAGGGGGGCGATACCGGAACTCAGTGGGAGGTGACATAACACCTTACACGGCTCGACTAGATTACCTATTTTCAAATCACCCATACACAGTGGGTATTGGTGATGGTGGGAACGAAATAGGAATGGGGTTGCTTTACGAAGCCATACTACGTATCCCTACACTCGCTCCTTTTCCAACGATTACACCAACATCGCACCTAATAGCCTCCTCCGTCTCCAATTGGGGTGGTTATGGTCTAGTAGCAGCTCTCTCCAAATTGTCCGGGATAGACCTAATGCCGACTAGAAGAGAACAAGAAGATCTAATAAATTGGGAGTTAGAACAAGGTGTATTCGGGAGAGGATCTACTCCAGAAACGAGTGGAGTAGACGGTTTCGCGATCGAGGATAGCTTGGAGATTATAGATATGTTACATGACACATTATGAGTTATCGGAACATAGACAACTTGACAGAATAACTTAGAAGCTACCGATATAACTAATTGATTCTGAGATTGAAGGCCACCATTTGTGAAAATAGCTAGCAATTCCAGATGTTTTCTTAAAAAAGCTAATCATGTTACAGGTACAACAGTATTGGTGATCAATTATTTTTGCTTTTGATACTGATCTAAAAAAAAGACGCCTTATCGGGATTATATTGGCGGCGTTAATCCTGGCAATATTTCTTATATTCAATCGAATACCAAAATTGGATACTGTCGCCGCGGACTTAGCAATCGCCACATCCCCTGTGGCCGAATGCTTCCAAGGCTTTTGCATTGAACCTGCTGAAGACCGTCAATTTCTTGAACGGTGGTGGAAGTTTTCCCTCACTTATTTAAATCTTGTTTGGCTTGGTATGGTATTTGCATTCCTAATGGCAGGTATAACGGAAGCCTTTCTGTTCCCAACGGATTTGAGAGAGAAATTCTCAGGAACTGGCTTGAAAGGCATTCTAAAAGGTGCAGTTATTGGACCCGCTTTAAATTTATGTTCCGCATGCATAGTTCCCATAGCGACTGCATTTAGGAAGAGAGGGGCTGGCATAGAAACCACCGTTTCAATAACTCAGGGATCATCAACCATGAATCTGCCCGCTTTAATCATGGCAGCATTTGTTTTCGTCCCTATTATCGGCGGTAGCAGAATAGCATTGAGCGTATTAGGTACCCTATTAATAGGCCCATTGGTAGCTTGGGCTGTAGGAAAGAAGGTTAACAAGAACTATCAAAATCAAATAGACAGTTTGGAAGATTTCCCAATTCATGTAACTTGGAAGGATTCGATATGTAATGCTTCAATTCAATGTCTGAGGGCTTCGATAAAGCAAGCATTAAGACTTGGTCCAATTATGGTTATAGCAGGGTTCTTAAGCGGACTGGTTATTCAATGGATCAGCCCAGATACCATAACCACATGGTTAGGCGATGACATTATTGGAATAATGGTTGCAGCCTCCATTGGTATTGCTATCAATGTTCCTTTGATGTTCGAAATACCTCTTGTGGCGGCTATGTTATTGGCTGGCATGGGTGCAGCACCTGCCAGTGCCCTTCTCTTTACAGCGGCCGGGGCAGGGCCTATCACATTTTGGGGGTTAGCCAAAGTGATCACCCAAAGAGGGGCAATAACTTTGGGAATATTCACTTGGGTTCTTGGACTGATTGGAGGGATCGTAGTTCTATTCATAATGACAACTTTAGACTCTGAAAGAGCTTTTTCATTCAAAGCAGACTATTCAGAGCGGTTGGATTCAACTCTGGAAGATAGCCTAGCTAAATTACCACAAGAAACGCATAAATTCTTTAATATCGAAATACGGCCGTTTATTGATGCCACTAAAGACTCACTCGGAACAGACTATGAAATATGGAATGACAGACCAGGAATCGCTGTCTTCGACTATGACAGAGATGGGGATCAGGATTTCTATATAACTTCTGAACAGGGTCATAGCAACCGTTTGTATAGAAATCGAGGGGATGGAACGTTTGATGAAGTTGCAGCCAGAGCCGGCGTTGATTCACCAACGACAAACAATACAGGTGTCGTTGCGTGCGATATCGATAATGACGGCTACCAAGACCTGTATGTTGGGGCCTGGGGACTCTCTGGGGACAATCTGGATTTCAGGTCTCATAAGGGACAGTCAATTAGTAGGGACTCTCTTTTCCTGAATAATAGAGATGGGTCTTTTCGAAACGTAACATCGGAAGCATTTGGAGACTCTATTAATTTCCGTTCCGCGACGAGTATCGCATGCGCTGATGTGAACGGCGACGGTTGGCTTGACCTCTACGTAGGGAATCTAGGTGATGACGATTTCCGATCATTTAAGACGGCTAGTCATGCCGGCCATTTCAACAAACTTTACATAAACTCCGGAGATTTAACCTTCAAAGAAGAAGCTGAACCGGCGGGAATAGAAGGCAATGAAATACTGATGCGAAATCCCGATGGTAGTCCAATATTGTTTGTTGAACCTGAAAGTGGAGTTAAATTCGAGGGGTATGATCCGTCTGTTCTAGACGGCGCCGGAAATAGAATTGGTGACCCGACAGGCCAGACACACAGTGTGCTTTTTTTTGATTACGATAACGATTTAGATCCCGATCTGTGGGTGGCTAATGATGGTGATACCTTCCACGTATT
Organism: uncultured Dehalococcoidia bacterium; assembly: GCA_964652755.1. Lineage (GTDB taxonomy): Bacteria > Chloroflexota > Dehalococcoidia > Lucifugimonadales > UBA826 > UBA11795. The sequence continues at coordinate 26,768 of CAZZBP010000013.1, read as the reverse complement.
TCGAAATGACTCTACAAAAAGCTCCTTAAAGTTTACCGAAATAAGCGAGTCCATGGGGCTTTCGATGGTTGGTGCCTGGATGGGGTTTGCCATAGGGGACTACGACGGAGACCTAGACTTAGACTTATTCGTGCCTAATATAGGTTATCACCCCACGACACGCCCACCAGTGCAAAATCCAACAGGTTCATGCGAATATCATCATCAATTTGAATGGGGCACTTGTTTTCACTTTTTGCTGAGAAACAACCAAGATAGATCAGAATATTCGTTTACGGATACTGCTTCATCTATAGTGATTCTACCAAGTCTAATAATGCCACCTGACTCACTCGATAGCAATAACATTCATCGGTCGTTTCGCATCCCACATGGTTTGGAAGCCTACGACTTTGGCTTTGGCACAACATTTTTTGATTTTGATAATGACGGGAATCAGGATCTTTATTGGTTAGGTTCTACCGCGGGAAGAGGAGGTGGACCGGGGGGTGAGGGGTATCCTAGTGCAGGACGATTATTAAGGGGGAACGGAAAGGGCACTTTTAAGGATGTTACCGTTGAAGCTAGACTTCTAGACATAAAAGGAGTGAGATATCACCTAATGGGACAAAATAAGGCACCTATCTCTATGTTGATGGATGCTAAATTCCATGAGAATGGCAAAGGATTAGCTCACGGAGATTTCAATGGCGATGGATATGTCGATCTAGTCGGTACAAATAGCAGTGGCCCGTTATACAACAACTACCCCTTGGACCCTTTTGACATAAGGATAGAGTCCGCACCACCATTTCTCTGGTACAACGGGGGCGGAAATAATAACTGGGTTACACTTAGGCTCCAAGGCAGAATGGCAATTGGAGAAGACGGAACCAACGCTGACGGAATTGGTTCCAGAGTTATTGTGTTGTAGAGCATCGAAGGATCCACGGAAGAAATCAAGCAAGTACAAGAAGTACGAGCAGGCTCAAGTTATCTTTCAATGGATAGCGTCGAGTTGGAATTCGGTCTTGGAAAATCAACTCAATTAAGCGAAGTTAGCATCCAGTGGCCTAGCGGTAGACAGCAAACGCTAAAGAATCTTGATATAAACCGCACTCATATCATATTAGAACCTGAAAAATAGATTCTCGAATTCTATTTTGCGCATCCGCAAATAAGATTTGTGGGAATTCCTGGTAAAGATTGTCGAACTATAAGAGTTGGATGACTTCCCGTCCATATTTCAACCTTAACTACTCTATTGTAGCTGGCTTGACAGTTTCAAAATGTAACGAAGACATTGTCCCGTCTGTAGGCTTCCAATCGGATATGCCTGAATCTAAGGCCCAGACTTCATGCCGCCAAAATGTCGGCATAGCCCAATACCTATTAAAAAGATCCATGTTTAAACGTCTCAAACGGGATTCGAGTTCTGTCGCTGAACGTATTTCCAATATTTCATGAAGAAGGTCTTGACCATAATCGAGATCCGGGAAGGCCATCAGGCTATTCCGGGATGGCGTCAAGTATCTTTCTATTGAGTTTACTATTCCCCCAGGTCTTGTTATATGACCTCCGTGAAATACTGGCGAAGGGTATAAATCTTGAAATTTTTGTGGTCTAGAGGAGTATCTAGATTTCACTGGACCATACTCACTGGGTATCACATCAACACTTATCCCTACATCACGCCAATGCTTCGCTATAAGAGCATTGAAAGCAGGCATTTCATTTAAACCGTATGCAGGAATGGAGATCAAGTGCACGGGTTCATCACGATATCCTATTTTTTTTAACAAAGACTGAGCCAAATCTGGGTCATAGCTGTAAGCACTCATATCAGGATCATATCCATTAGTTAACGGGTCAAACATAGCGCTCCCATGCGCCAGACTAATTGCCTCTTCAGGATATATTGCCTCGGATATGCTAGTTATATCTAGTGAATGAATAAGCGCCCTTCTGAAATCCTCGTTGGATGTTAGATATGTTTTGTCGTAACTCATAAAGAATCTCAAAGTGGCAGCTATTACATATTTTGGACCGTCGATGTTGAAACCATTGCCCTTCATTGCATCCACATCCGACAAGCGAATTGGGGCCATATGTATTTCACTTGTTCTCAGGGAACTTAGCCGAATATTCGGGTCACTCATTTGTATGAGTTTAAGACCGTCGTAGTTTGGTACATTTTCCTTATTCCAATAATGCATATTAGGTTCGAACCTAATTGACCTCCCCTTATCCCGATCCAAATATTTCCATGAACCGCTGCCTACTACAAGGGGATGGGTAAGATCCTGATCGGACACATGTCTAGGTAATAAAGGAACATTTTCTTGTGCAGGCCCTATCTTGAAAATAAACCTGTGGTCATTATTGACCAGATCTATTTCTACTTCTAATTCGTCTGTGCTTCTTGTATCCGAAATCGCATCATTCACATTTCCGCATAAGGAACAGGCTGCGGTTGACAAGGAGTAACTCTTCAAACTGAAAACCAAATCCTCAGCTGTTAACTGTGTTCCATCATGCCAAAAGATGTCAGGTTTTATTCTCAGAATGTAGTTGTCATAATTTTCGTTAACTTTCCAATTAGAAAGGACTCCTTTATCAATAGATGAAGTGCCATCGGAATTAGCTCCAATTATGTGATCATATATATGTCCGTGATAGCGAAATTCATCCTTTGCTCCGGATGAGGGTATTAACGTTTCCTGACCGAAGGTAGATAGACCCACTCGCAACTCTTTAAAGGATTTCACTTCCAGGCGGGAGGTCGTTAATCTTGTTGACAGATACCAGCCACCAATTATGGTTAGAATTCCGACAGCAACAAAAAGAGACAGTTTCAGATTAAACTTTGAAGTGATATATCCATTCATTCTCGTGGTCCAGTAATGAAACTAACTGTATCCTCCTGAAAATTAGCGACCCATGTCCTTCCATTAACCACGCTTAATCCATATGGGCCATCACCAGTTTTGTATGTTTCAATTTGTTCCCCAAACAACGTTCCCTGATAAACAGAATCGTTGGAGAACTGAGTTATCCAAATTGAATCATTATCCTGTATTAAATTCATAGGCATTCCGATAACTTGAAACCGGTCGATCTCTTCCCCAGATAGAGTAAGCAATATCACCGTGTTGTCAGCCGGCACCGTGACCCAAATTTTCTTTCCGTCAAATAATATGTCGGATGGCCCCCCAGCCCATGCTCCTTGAATACTTGCCGGGCCTGATAATTCATCTTGTGTGATTTCTTTTTGTTCAATCACTTTAAAATCGCCCACTATATCACCAGACTCACTAAATTTGTATATATCTTCGCTTCCAATACAGGCAAGCCAAATATATTCTCCATCAAAGGCTAGGGCCCAGGGAGATGGATGAAACCCGGGTACAGATTTCGTAAATATTATTTCGCCATCAGTTGTGATCTTAGTCAAGGAATTGCCCCATGAGGCCGCAATCCAGATATCAACACCATCAAAAAGAATATCTGATATTTCTGTATTTGAGCCTCCAATGAAAAAACGGTCAATTATATTTCCCTTAAGATCTACCTTGATCACCGAATTTTCTCCGGTATTGCCCACCCAAATATAATTACCATCAAAAAGAATCGGTCTGGGATTATTGCCAATCGGATGGGTTGTGATTAATTGCCTGTCATTATTCCAAACGGAAACTGAATTCTCAGCAAAGTGGGTCAACCATACATTTTCACCATCATGAGCAAAATCCCTCGGCCCCTTCCCAGACTCTCTCTTGAAACTGTTAGCACCATGAAATTCCGTATGATAGGGATCGAGCTGATCTTTACCAACATTAGTATTTCTAAACTGGCAGGCAGTAATCAAACTAATTAAAACAGCTAGGAACAAGCAAATTTTCATACCGAAGTATTTTAGATGAAGGATTTCTTAAATAGGCGTAACTTAATAATTGTCTTCTCCTTCTTCAGCCTACTCATCATAATTTTCTTCGCTTCCCGTGTTATTTATACAGGGTTTCCCGATAAACATGTCGGTGGCCACTTTCCTGAATTTGGAACTTACTGCAAAGCACTCAGTAATGGATACAATCCTTATTTGGGAACCCGTGAAGGAGTAAGGCTAAAAGAGCATGCTGAAAAATCAGACTATAACTCTCCCATAGACTATCTTAATACAAACCTATATTTGGCTAGGTATTATTTACGTGTTGGAAGCATTTTTAAGGCAATCGACTTATTGGAACAATTAGACAGCTACAATAAGGAAACTCAAAACGACCCACGATTTGAAAGGGAAATACTTTGGGAACTTGTTTCCAGCAATATGAAGCAAGGTGAGTTGGACAATTGTGTTGGTCCTGAAAACCCTTTTATTTGTTCTCTTCCCTTAGACAGGTCGAAATATCAAGAGCTCGATAAAGGCTCGTCTGAAGCAATATCTTCGTTGAACAGACTATTGGCAATTGATCCTAATGATCTTAAAGCGCGTTGGCTCTTAAATGTTGCCTACATGACACTAGGTAAATACCCTGAAGAGGTACCGGCCACTTATCTGATTGAGAAGAGCCAACTTGTCGGACGCCCGAGTGATATACAAGAATTTCAAGAGGTGTCTACCGAAAGAGGCCTGTACCAACAAACCATGGCTGGTGGAAGTATCATCGAGGATTTTAATAATGACGGACATTTGGATATTGTCACTTCCACCTGGGATCCTTGCGGATCCATGGCGTATTTTAAAAACGACGGGAAAGGACATTTCACCAATGCTACAGAACAATCTGGATTAGATTTACAAACAGGGGGGGTAAATCTATTGCTGGGTGACTACAACAACGACGGCTGGTTTGACATTTTTGTAATGCGTGGCGGCTGGCTGAGGCTCGACGGGATGATGAGAAATTCGCTCCTGAGGAACAATCATGATGGCACGTTCACTGATGTAAGCAAGGAGTCCGGGGTAGATTATCCTGCCTATCCAACTCAAAGTGCCGCCTGGGGCGACATGGATAATGATGGTGACCTTGACCTGTTCGTTTGCAATGAGTCAATAAGTCAATTTGATCGAGACATTATGTATCCGAGTCAATTATTTTTGAATGACGGAGACGGGAGATTCCACGATATTTCGGCCCAGGCTGGCACCAGAAACTACCGTTATTGCAAGGGAAGCGTATGGGGAGATTACGACAATGACGGAGACATGGATATTTACGTATCTAATTTTGGCGAAGAGAATCGCTTGTACCACAACAACGGTGACTACACCTTTCAGGATTTAGCGAAGGAATCAGGGGTCTCAGAACCTTTGAACAGTTTTGCCGCTTGGTTTTGGGATTACAACAATGACGGATTGTTAGATCTGTTCGTAGCAGGTTATGGCACTGATATCGAAGAGGTGGCTGCAGATTACATGGGACTTAAAAGTTCAGGGACCAGGCCAAAGTTATATAAGAATGACCCTCAAAATGGCTTTGTCGACGTCACACAGACAGTAGGTTTGAACCGGGTTCATCTAACAATGGGGGCTAATTTCGGAGATATCGACAACGACGGTTACCTCGACGTTTACCTTGGGACGGGCGCCCCTTCACTGGAAGCAATTGGTCCTAACATTATGTATAACAATTTAGAGGGTGAGTACTTTAATGATGTTACTTTTTCGGGAAGATTTGGTCATCTCCAAAAAGGCCACGGGGTTGCCTTCGGGGACCTAGATTCCGACGGGGATCAAGATGTGTTTATACAACTTGGTGGATTTTATGTCACAGATAAATTTACAAATGCTCTTTATGAAAACCCTGGAACGGACAACCATTGGTTAGGAGTCAAACTAATTGGTACAGTATCCAATGTTGCAGGGGTAGGGGCGATGATAAAAGTCAGTACGAGAACACAGACCGGCAAGGATGAAGTCTTTTATAAGCATATTAATAGTGGCGGAAGCTTTGGAGCGTCTAGTCTGCAACAAATAATTGGGTTGGGCCAGGCTAAAGAAATCACCAAACTTGAGAGTCGTTGGCCCGGAAAACGTCACGAGCAGGTTTTTACAAAAGTTCCTTTGGACTAATTTCTGTTAATTCTCGAAGACAAGGATGTATTTGAATTAAAGGATTGAAGTTCAGACCCTTTGTCCGGTATTAATCCTACCCGTCACCTGTTTTCAGAGAGGTACTCATCAAGAGCAGCAAAAAACTTATCAATATCTGATTTATCGTTAAAAATATGAGGATCTATTCGTAAAATGTCCAGATAGTGATATGCATCTACCCCTCTTTCGCACAGAAATTGGTCGGCTTCCGCGCAATCATCCATTCTTATAGAAACAATACCAGCTCGTTCCTCCCGATCGGTGGGAGTAATAAGTTCCAAATTTCTGGAATGAACCCCATCTATGCAATACCCTGTTAGATCCAATATATATTTTTCGATGTTTTCTTTGCCTGCTTCGACAAGTATTTCAAGTCCTGGTTTCGTGGCTGCTATCCCGATCAAGTTCGGATACCCAACGTTGAATTTCTCTGAACCCAACTTGAGCTTGAGTTCCCTATTTGGCCATGACCTGTCATCACGCATAACCGATATACCCCCAATACGTGAAGGAGTATTTTCAATGTGCTTCTTTGAAGCATAAAAAAACCCAAGTCCGGGAGATCCCAACAGCCATTTCATTGCACCACATGATAGAAAATCGACATCATCGCGATGTACATCTATCGGCATAGCACCTGCTGACTGCATTGCATCGACTGCGATCACCGCACCATGTTGGTGGGCAATATCTGCAATCTCCCGCAAGTTGTATCTAAATCCAGTTCTTTCAGAAACATGTGAGATACTGACCATAGAGGTATCATCATCGATAGCTTCCGCGATGTCTTCTGTTCGGACCACCCCGCCGTCCATTTTTACATATCTGCGTTCAACAGATTCGCGAGACGGCAACATCCATGGATAAGCAGAGGACGGATAAGCGAACTCATCGAAAACGACGTTACCGTTGGTTTTCAGGTCTGCAAGCTCTATTGCAATGTTAGATCCAGTTCCGGTGCAATCAGTTATTACAATCTCTTCAATATCGGCACCAATTAATTCTGCGAAGAGTCCCCGCACCTCATCAAATTCATCTCTACTTCTTCTGTAAACCTCCCCAGGATCAGTAGCCAATTCGTTTAGGTGTCGTTCAACAGCAGATCGATACGGTGCGGAGACCGGAGCGATCCCGCCGCTGAACATATAGGATCTTTCGCTAAGTACGGGAAATAAATTCCGAATTTCTTGAGGTTCAAACATGACTAATACTCACCTCATTTAACATGTTCCCAAAATGGAAAAACTGGTTATTGACGCAATAATATATTTTTTTATAAACGCCTTGCTAATTTTGGATCCAATATATCCCGCAATCCATCTCCTGCCAGATTAATAGCGAGGACAGTGATACTGAGATAAGTTCCGGGTATCGCTATCACCCAAATCGCGACGGATATGGCTCTTCTCGCCTCCGACATCATGCTTCCCCAACTAGGTACATCGATCGGCGTTCCGGCACCCAGAAAAGTAAGTATCGCTTCGATTAGTATTGCCTCTGCAAGAATAAATGTTGCTATTACGATCATAGGGGCAAAACAGTTTGGCAATATATGTCTAAACAAAATGCGGATCTCGTTTGCCCCAATTCCCCTGGAAGCATCTACATACATTTCTTCCTTTATGCTAAGTACCGATGACCTCATAATCCTTACACACCTCGGGGTTTCAACAACCACAAGGGCAAACACGACATTTGTGACGCTACCACCAAGGAGAGCCATTAATGCTATCGCAAGCAAAATGAGCGGGATCGCCATTATTCCGTCAAGAACCCTCATCACAGTCAAGTCAATCCATTTATAGTATCCGCAGACAAGTCCCAACACTATGGCCAAACCGGTGGTAATAGCAGACACCGTCACTCCAACAAACAGTGAAATTCGTCCTCCATAGGTCACCCGACTGAACACATCCCTTCCTATAAAGTCAGATCCAAACCAATATTCCGAAGTCGGTGGCATTAACCTTTCTATGGGCTTTGCCTCATAAGGGGCTACCGTTGTTATCAAGGGAGCGGCTATGGCATTTGCGACAATTATGAGGAAGACAACTATGCCGACTGCCATCGTAGGGTTTCTCCGGGCATGAAACTTCATGGACTTCCAAGCTCTTTGGGTCTTGGTCGGAGCCCTGAAGTTGTCGTTACTTAAATCCTCATTAATATCGGAATTTATCATCTGTATTTAATCCTAGGATCCAAGAATGCATAGAGTATGTCGATAAATAAATTTATATATACAAAGATTGCGGAAGTAACAATTATTGCGCCCTGTATTACAGGATAATCTCTTTTCACTATCGACTCAGTCATTAACCTCCCAAGACCAGGTATTGCAAACACCTGTTCAATCACTACTATGCCGCCGAGTAACCCCGCAAAGCCGATCCCTATAACCGTAACAATCGGGAGGGATGCATTTCTTAACGCATGCCGACTTAGTACTAACCTCTCAGATAAACCCTTTGATCTGGCGGTCCGAACATAATCTTCCTGTAGGACTTCAAGCATGCTGGCTCGAGTCATCCTTGTAATTAAGGCCATAACAATCAATCCGGCTGAAATTGAAGGCAGTATGAGATGTTTGAAAAAGAGACCTAGGTTTTCTCCCGGAGGAACGTATCCCGCAGCGGGGAAAAATCCCAATTCCAAGGCAAACAAGCGGATTAGCAAGAACCCGAGGAAAAAGCCAGGCACGGAAAACCCAAACGAAGCGAAGGCCATAATTACCCGATCGGTTACCGTTCCGCGAGTCCAAGCAGCAATCACACCAAGAGGAAGTCCGATGAGTATTGCAAAAATCTCAATCATTAATGCCAGCGCCACTGTAGGAGCAGCCCGGTAAATCAATAATCCGAGTACTGGTTTACCACTAAAATGAGACGTCCCCAGGTCGCCCATCCCGATATTCTTGATCCATATTCCTAGTTGAACAGGCACGGATCTATCCAGGCCTAGCGCCTTTCTCAATTCGTCTCTTTCTGCTTCCGTTGCCTGATCTGACAATAGGTAGGCGTCAGGCCCTCCAGGCGCGACGTGCATTAACGCGAATATGAATACCGCTACGATAAACATCACGGGCACGGTAGCTAATATTCTTTTAAAGATATATTCAGTCAATCTGAGTACTCTGCAAATTTAAATGAGCATAATGATGGGGCCGGGGAGGCAACACTTTAGCGTTACCTCGCCGACCCCAATTTTCGACGTTATTCTTCTATAACGTGCAATCTACTACACAAGGGGTGGCTTAGTCACCTCTCTAATTGTCTAGCCAAACGTTCGTGTATATCGGGAAAGCAGGTACCAGGAAGTTCTTAACATATTTCCTGGACGGGAAAATAGAAGACCACTCACCAAGATAGATCATGGGAACGTCGGAATACCATTCGTCCTGTATCGCTTCAACTGCCGCCATTGTGTCCTCTCGGGTCTGAGCAGAAGCGTAATCAAGAATTAGGTCCGTATATCGGGGATTATTCCTTCTCCTGTGGTCGCTGATATTCCCCTCATCGTCCTTGTACATTCCCAGGAATGCCATCCTCATCGGGTCTCCACTTTCCGACCAGTGAGCGTTCCAAGTCATGAATAAGTCGTATTGGTCCTCTACATCAGCATCGGTGTTTAATTGCCTTCTCTTATAGTTAGAGATCATCGTAGCCCAGTCCTGAGCAGGCATGAAAACATCAAATCCCATCTTCTCCAACTGAGGCTTCATTGCAAGCCCGGTGGGAGTTATTGTTGCGTAGTCCGTGGGGTTGTATAGGACCAACTTTTTGCCGTATATGCCAGCCTGTTTGAACAGGTCCATGGCTTTTTCTACGTTCCCCTGATTGTATATGTCGTCAGAAGTGAACGTCTCAAGAGGTGTGCCACAGTGGTATAGAGCCGCGCATGTGTTCACCTATTTCGGGCCACCCTTCGTGGCCATAACTTCAGCAATATTTAGTCCAGCGTAGAGACCATCCCTTGCTGTGTCAGCTAATTCTTTACCTTTGTCGCCCTCATATGGTCCGAACATTCCCAAGAAGTTGATATTCACGCCAGACCTGTGCCCAGGCTTATACACCTGCACGTCTAGCTTGTCATCGCTGAGAACCTGGCCGTAGAAGTCGAGGGATGCCCCGTCGACTATGTCCCACTGACCTGTCTGCAGACCAGCCATCTTTGTCTCTTCATCAGGTACTTCGTACCAAGTTATGCCGTCAACGTACTGATTGTGTATGTCACCAAGGTATCCACCGGGGGTTTCTACTGGCACATAATCCTCAAAGCGTTCGACAATAATTTTGTCTCCCTGGTCCCATTGCTTGAACTTGTATGGACCAGTTCCCTGGAATTCCGGAGTCGCCTCGGTCCATGGTGTTTCTGCGAGATCTGCCGGTATGATCGGCCCCCCGCCCCATGGCGCGGAGAAGGTCGCGGGTATCTGCCCGAATGGAACCTTCAGATGTAATTTGACAGTAAGATCATCCACCTTGGTAAGAACCTCTGACTTCTCAGAGCTACTCGCCGCGAATTCTTGTCTTAGAAGCTTTGGAGCAAAGTGGAAGTTACTCATCTGGCGCCACAGCGAATTCAACACGTCATCGGAGGTCATAGAATCGCCGTTATGGAACGTTATACCGTCCCTGACTTTCAAATCCCAACTAAGCCCGTCAGATGAAGCTTCCCAGGTATCTATGAGCATAGGCACTGGGTTCAGTTGCTGATCCCACTCAAAAAGCCTGTGGGTAACGTGCACAGCTATAGCTGCTGTAACGTATGCGCCGCTAAATACTCCGTCCACACTCGGCACACTGGCCTGGCTGGTGACCCTCAGCATTCCGCCTCTTTTTCCGCCTTCACCTGAGACTTGTTGGGCGCCTACGTTTGTTTCGCCTTTCTTAATCTCTTTCGGAACTGCCGTGGCCGCTACCACAGCCTTCCTGGGAGCAGCGGTGGGTTCCGGCGCAGCCGTTGCCGCAGGGGCAGACGTCGCGGCAGGAGCTACTGCTGCTGCAGGAGCCGCTTCGTCATCTGACGAACAGCCCATAATGAAGAATAAGCTCCCCATTATTCCTACCAACATCGTTATAAAACCAGTTCGTGAAATCATAAGCTTATAGCCTTCCTCACTTTTTCCTTGTTCAACTTGCTATTTACTAACCTAAATTACCAACTGCGATTTTTGTTCCTAGTAGTTCGGAACGATCGTCCAGACCCAAAATCCCAAACTTCTACTTTACGCCGCCCGAACTTGTAGATGATTTTAGAGTAACATATCAACTCTAGCCTTATCGGGTATTGTCGAGCCGCAAGGTATTATACATAATTCTGAGAATAACTGGGAGTTTTTAATTTGCATTAATTTCCAAAAGTAGACAGATGAGCGTCAAAACATAAGCATAGATGGTGCTGCAATTTAGGAGGATCTCATGGCAAATTCTATTATGACAGTGAGGGGACCGATCTCTCCCGACGAATTGGGTTTTACCCTAAGTCACGAACATATTTATTTGGACCTCACCCCGGACGCATGGTTACCCCCAAACTTTATGCCCGATCCTGAGTTAGCTGAAATAGAACTACAACGTTACAAAGCTGCGGGTGGCGTAACTTTGGTAGATCAGACAAGCGGAGGCCTACGACGAAATCACCACGATCTGATTTTTGACGAAGAGCTTAACGAAGTGAAACACGCCATTGCTGTCAAGGACATAGCTGAAAAAATTGATCTGAATATTATTCTGGGCTGCGGTTGGTACCGCGAGACTTACTACGAGCCCAGACTGTGGCGCATGAAAACTGATGAAATAGCCGAGGAAATCATACAGGATGTCACCGTCGGTATTGACGGAACTGACGTAAGGGCTGGTTTCATAGGAGAAATGGGTGCACATTTCAACTGGGTGTCGGCTATAGAGGAAAGAGTGTTACGGGCATCTGCTAGAGCCCAGATCAAGACGGATGTCGCCCTCGGAACCCACGCAACAAGAGGACCCCACGGGCTTGAACAGTTGGATATATTGGAGCAGGAAGGGGTAGACCTTAGACGGGTGGTTGTGGCGCATTCAGGTAGCTTTCCCAGGCATAAGTATCATTCTGAAATAGCTCGGAGAGGTGGATACATCTCTTTTGATCGCATGGGACTGTTAAAGGTTGGAAACCCATTTGATCAGAAAAGGTACATGGCTTCTATCAAGGAGATTATCGATAACGGGATGATAAACAACCTGATATTCTCCCATGATGTTTGCTACACAACCGACTGGGTCACTTATGGCGGGGCAGGGTACGATTTCTTGTCAGACGGAGCTTTCGCCGTATTAAATAAGGAAATTGGTCTATCTCAGGAGCAATTCGACACTATCATGGTAGAGAATCCACGAAGGCTATTATCTGGGGAATCTAGGTAATGAGCGTTGAGGGCTGAATTCTCAGGGGCGGCAGTCGAATATCTCCAAAAATTATGAATATCTACTTTCGTTAGGGGGCGTAACTTGGGAAATCGAATGGAAAATAAGACTGCCATCGTTACTGGCGGAAGCAAAGGATTGGGTAAAGGGATCGCACAGGTATTCGCCGCTGAAGGCGCAAATGTTCTTATTGTGGCTAGAAATTCCTCCGATGGGGAAGAGGTCGTTAGGGGAATAACCTTAAATGGCGGTACAGCTTCTTTTCTGTCAGCTGACGTCTCATCGAAGTCAGACGTTCAGTCTGTTGCGAAAACAGCGATAGATCGCTATGGAACGATTGATGTCTTGGTGTGTAACGCAGGGATATTCCCGTCAAGTAATCTTGAAGAGATGCATGAGGAGGAGTGGGACCGGGTTAACTCCGTGAACCTAAAGAGCGTATTCTTATGCGTAAAAGAGTGCCTTCAAGAAATGAAAAAAAATGAAACTGGTCGTGTTTTGCTAACTTCTTCAATCACCGGCCCAATAACCGGATATCCAGGGTGGGCACATTACGGAGCGACAAAAGCCGGAATGCTCGGGTTTATGAGGACTGCCGCAATAGAGCTTGCCGCAAGCAATATAACCATTAACGCGGTTTTACCGGGCAATATCATGACTGAAGGATTGGACGATTTAGGTCAGGATTATCTTCAAAGTATGATAGATGCTATTCCTATGGGAAAACTCGGTACACCTGAGGATGTAGCCCATGCAATGCTTTTCCTGTCTTCGGAAGAGGCCAATTTCATTACCGGGCAAACATTAGTCGTCGATGGTGGCCAGACGCTACCGGAGTCGGGGTGACCAGTGTCAAACCAAATTCATAGTCAAGCATACCAATACGGTGCGGGCGAATTATCAACACTGCGTTACTAGTGTTATGGCGTCTTACAGCAAATGACAGGTCCAGTTAATAAAACAAGAGGGTAGGGGAAAAATGAGTCAAGCAAAATTATTAACTTCTAAAACCATCCATCCGCTGGAACCGCTTACAGAGGATGAAATTAGAGGTGCGGTCGCCATCGTTAAATCTGACAAAAGGGTCCCCTTAATCGTTCGATTCGCCAGCGTGACTTTGAAGGAGCCTACTAAGAATAAAGTTTTGAAATATTCCGAGGAGGAACCTGGTGAAATACCCAGAGAGGCGGTGGCCATCCTGTTGGACAGGGACAGTGGGGATTGTATAGAAGCCACGATAGATTTAGGATCCCGGAAGGTCATCAACTGGCACATCCAGCACAACGTTCAACCTCCAATCATGTTGGATGAATTCGTTGAATGTGAGGAAACCGTCAAGAGTTCCCCTCTTTTTATTGAGGCTCTAGAAAAAAGAGGCATAAAAGACCTAGACCTCGTAATGGTTGATCCATGGTCCGCGGGATCGTACGGAATCGAGCCGGAAAGCGATAAAGGCAGACGACTTTCACGGGCACTATCGTGGTTAAGAACAAGCAAAAATGACAACGGTTATGCCCGGCCGATTGAAGGATTGGTCGCTGTCGTCGACCTCAACAAAATGGAAATAGTGAGAATAGAAGATGAAGGTGTCACTCCCATCCCGCCGGAATCGGGCAATTGGTCAAGACAATTTATTGAGTCCCGTAATGGTCAGCAACCAATTGAGATTACACAACCCCAAGGGCCTAGTTTTACCGTCGAAGGACACAAAATCACCTGGCAGAAATGGCAATTCAGATTTGCATTTGATGCAAGGGAAGGCCTCGTTCTTTATAGGATAGGCTATGAGGATGAAGGGGTCGTCAGACCGATTATATATCGCGCATCTGTGTGTGACATGGTTGTGCCCTATGGAGATCCAGGAGAAATCGGATTTCGTAAAAACGCTTTCGATATAGGCGAATACGGTATGGGACAGCTTGCAAATCCTTTAACTTTGGGATGCGATTGCTTGGGGCACATCCAATATTTTGACGCACCCATGGTAAATAGTTTGGGCGAATTAGCCACTATAAAGAACGCCGTATGCCTTCACGAAGAGGATGACGGGATTCTATGGAAACATACAGACTGGCGCACAGAGGAGGTTGAGGTCAGAAGGTCCAGGCGACTTGTGATCTCATTTGTAGCGACTGTCGGCAATTACGAATATGGGTTTTATTGGTATTTTTACCAGGATGGGTCACTGCAACTTGAAGTTAAGTTAACTGGAATAGTTAATACTACGGCCTTAAAACCAGGTGAAACCAGTGATTTTGGCACGGAGATCGCCCCTCAGTTAAATGCTCCGTACCATCAGCACGTTTTCAATGCACGGTTAGACATGAATGTAGACGGTCAGCAGAATTCCGTAGTCGAAATGAATACTAACAGTGTTGAAATGGGACGGGAAAACCCGCATGGTAACGCATTCAAGCCGGATTCAAGAGTTTTCGAGAGAGAACTTGACGCACAACGACTCTGTGACTCGAGTTCTTCTCGCTACTGGAAAATCACTAATAGCCACAACAAAAACAGGTTGGGTGAAGCAGTCTCATATAGATTAATTCCGGGTGAAAATGCGATCACATATGCAAACGACAAATCAGCTGTGATGAAAAGGGCCGGATTTATGAAGAAACATCTATGGGTCACACCCTATGATGCGGATGAGAGATTTGCCGCAGGGGATTACCCTAACCAGAGAAAGGGCGGAGACGGGTTGCCGGAATGGACGGAGAAAAATCGTCCCATCTGTGATGAAGATATTATTGTCTGGTACACGTTTGGGCATACACACATTCCACGACCAGAGGACTGGCCTGTGATGCCAGTTCACAAGATTGGATTTATGTTAAAGCCAGACGGTTTTTTTGGATCTAATCCTTCTTTGGATGTACCGCCCACAGCAGAAATATCTATGGGCTGCGATGATTCTTGCGAGGAAGGATGCCTCTGTTCTTAGGTGAAACCGGGTTCGCTCAGAAGTTCTTGCGAAGACGATGGAGGGCAGGATTAGGTGCGTTCGCAATATATATCTCAATTATTGCTAGGCTGATTACAAAAGACTGGTATCGGGTTAAGGGAAGCACTTCAAGAGCAGATTTCTGGGTTTGGATTTCCTTCGTTGCTCTCATCGGAAGCATTATGCTGTTAAGTTTGCAGTCTATACCTCGCGTATTGTTCCTGATCGCAAATCTTTTAATTCTCTTCTTAACCTCTATGCTGGCTATAAGACGGTTTCACGATATCGGTAAACCCTGGACTCAGGTCATTTATTTTCTTACACTGCCTTGTTCTTTGTTTCTTATGCCGATCTCCGTTTTTACACCGGCGGAAACACCATTCAGTCTTTTTATACTCCCAATAATTGGATTCATCCTATTAATAGTCTCTATCCCATTAACCCTGATGAATATATACCTGTTAGCGATGTCTGGTGAGGACAGGTAAGGCGTATCTTTAGATCCAACACAGATACATTTCAAAGTTCTTGTTACTGCAACGGATCCTAACCTTTCTTTCAGAAATGACAGCTAATTAAAGAATTATTCGCGAAGATAACTTGTGGAATCTTCTAAAATCAGTCTTGGTTCATCAAAACCGGAAGCCCACTTCGACTAGATTCCGACAACGCATCAATAAGTTGCAACATATTTATTCCATCTTCCACAGTAACTGGCGGCTCCGTATTTTCCAACAAAGACCGGACCCAGGAATAGAGTTCCGAAAAATACATCGGCGGATTATCAGGACTCCGGGGATGAATAGTAGTCAGATGACGGTACTCTTCTCTTGATTCGCTGAAAATTTCTACTATGTTTGAAGGCCACTGAGATCTAATTCGGCCAGCCGTCCCAAACACCTCAACAGAATCAATGTTATTTCCCAGGAAGCCTTTTATGGTACTAAAATCCTGCGAACAGAGGCCCGTTGCTGTTGTTCCACTTGCAAACCGCAGTGAATAGGAAGTCTTTTTTTCGGTCCCGTTTTTTTCATGCCAAACAGATTCGGCGTGAACCCTCGATGGCTTTTCACCAACAATCCACAGGATTTGGTCGGCCATGTGAGACCCCAACCACAGCAACGGACCGCCCCCTTTACTGGGGTCCGATTGCCACCTTGTTGGCAATCCTTCTAGATCCCCTCCACCTTTTACGGCATTCACATGAAGGATTTCACCGATCGCGCCCTCCTCGATTAATGTTTTTGTTTTTATGCGCCCCTCCGAATATCGTACACAGAACCCGACCATGACTCCGACCCCATTTTCCTTAGCGACTTCCCGGATAGCGATTCCATCGTTCATGTTAGTAGCCATGGGTTTCTCCACAAAAACATGAACCTGATTTTTGAGGGACTCTATAACAGCATCTTTCAGCAAATAATGTGGCAGAGAAACAACGACACCATCAAGCTTTTCTTCAGTCAACATAGTAGAATAGTCATTGTATTTTCGTTTATAACCGAATAAATTGGTTGCATCATCCAATGCGTTGTCATTAATGTCAGCACAGGCAGCCAAATCGATTTCCTGAATCTTCTTAAGCGCTGGAGACAGGTTCTTTAGTGCGTGATCTCCGCAACCAATTAATCCTATAGATTTTTTATCACTCATTTCAAAACCCCCCATGAAGTATTTAGCGCATTATAGACTGATAGAGACTTGTTTTTTGATGTTTTTAGTTTTCGCTTTTACGACCTGTTCCCCTACCGGGAAACAAAGTGATGATAACCCAAATCCAATAAACACTGGTATAGCCTCGGCTGAGTCAAAAGCTGCTGACAAAAGTAATTCGGCTTCTATAGGAATCAAGGCGCCTCAGACGATAGTTGTTCCTGCCAAAAATGACGATACTGAAGAGCCCGCTTTAGTTGATCCAGAAGTATCTAGATTACTGGCAAACAGGAATTCGTTTAAAGCTGGAAATCCCCCTTCTATAACAAGTCTTTTGAAATTTATCCCCTATCAAGGCGCGGATTTCCCAGGTAAAGACGCCGCTTGGATCGGGCTTGGTATTCGGGATTACTCGAGGCTGAGGGAGGTACTCGAAATAGATCCCTTAGCAGGAGGCCATTTGAGTCAAAAGGAAATCCGAAACCATGTAAACGATCTCACTAAATGTCCTAACCAGTCAGGAAAATGCTCTGGGAACGTATCATTTACCAAGACTTGGATAAGCGGTTTCCATCCATTCGCAACCAATTTTTATGATAATCGGACTTATTTATCATACGACTTGAGGCTGGTAAATGCGGATGCATTTTTTTGGTACAAAGGTGCACCTGTAGAGGTGGTCTTAGGCACTTTTTCCCCCAGCACTACTGATAAAACCATAGATAACTGCAAAGATTGTCCGATCATTTCTCGCGGACACCATGAAAAGCAACCCTATTATCGATGGGAAACTCAAGGTGACGCGGATCCCTCGCTTTCATTCGCCCCACCTATATTCGACAATAATGGCTTCGCCGGAAATCTTGCTGTTTTCGATGAGGTGATCTATCGCACTTCCACTACCGAAGCCATAAAGGACGTGATTAAAACACATAACGACAAGAACACATCTGTTGGAACTCAAAAAGGGATGGCATCAATTGGAGATATTTTTGATAGCTTAAACGTTTTCTCTGCGTTTATTCCATATCTGGCGATCCCTGAGTCGTCGGATTTTAACGCATCAAATCTAACCTATAAATATAGAGACCATGAACAACAACGGTTAGCGCTCAAGTCAGGGTTTGACGATTATCCTTTTCTCGATGATTACAAGCAAATTGGATACGGAATCGGTGAACAGGATGAGGCGTATTATCTGGTTATAGTCTTAGTATTCGATGATGCCGAAACAGCCAAAGAGAACATAGAGAAAGCAGAGGATATATTAGACTATCACAAGTTTAATTATCAGCAATGGGTCCCAATCCGAGAGCGATCGAAACCTGGTTGGGATTCAGATGATTGGTCAGATTATTTTTCAAGTTGGGAAGTATGGACTGAGGATCACGCTTTAGCGATGAAGTTAAAACTACTTGATAACGGTAAAAGTATGACAAAATCTATCCTATATACGGGGTATTACCCGATCTTATATAAACCATAGACGTGTTTTCTTGGAAGATCCGTCTGATGCCAGCAAATAAATACTACTAATTTAGAATTGGGGGTTAATATGCGTTTGGAGAACAAAGTCGCCATAGTGACCGGGGCAGCGAATAGCATCCAGGAAGAACTTCCAGGTATTGGCGGTGCAACGGCCTGGGTTTTGGCCAAGGAAGGTGCCAAGGTCGTATTGGCCGACGTTCAAGATGACCAAAATCAAAAATCCGCCGCACATATCAACGAGAACGGATATAACGCTTTAAGCGTCCACCTTGACGTTACCAATGAAGAAGACTGGGACAGGGCCATAAAAAGTACGCTTGATGAATTCGGCCGGATCGACATTCTGGTAAATTGCGCAGGCGGGACCAAAAGCGCTGCACTAGAAGAAACCACAGGAGAACTCTGGGATGCCCAGATGGATATTTATGCCAAGGGTACATTCATAGGGACTAAAGCCGTTATCCCGGTGATGCGCCGATTAGGGGGAGGGTCAATAATAAATATTTCATCAATTTATGGCATAGTTTCTGCCCCGAACGGCGTTGCATACGGTGCCGCAAAAGGGGCCGTACGTACTTTCTCTAAAACCGTTGCGGTGCAGTTCGGAAAGGACAACATTAGAGTTAATTCTGTACATCCGGGCTACGTACTAACCCCTGCAACAGAAAACATGATCTCAGACAAGGACACCAGAGAATGGTTAGTCGGTAGAACTCCTCTGGGAAGACTTGCTACTCCTAATGACATAGCTAACGGGATTTTATTCTTAGCCTCTGACGAATCAAATTTCGTAACTGGGTCCGAGTTGATCATCGACGGAGGAGTAACAGCACACTAGTCACCAGTTCTTCAGAGTTGTGTGATGGGAAATAGTAGGTCAACAAATATGAATAGAAATCTTTTTTTACTTTGATTCTCCATTGCGGAAGGAGTTTTGACACACACAATTACTCGGTTCCATTGTTTCCCCGGCAAGTGGAACCGTTAGTCCATAAGGATAGATAGGCCGGTTCAAAATGCGGTTTGGTTCATTTGTGTTTCCGGTCAGTAAGAATCCTAGCGAGGATCATCGAGTGATTGATGAAACCCTCCGTGAGATTATTGCTTGTGATAGAGCAGGGTTTTATGCCGTATGGCTTACTGAACACCATTTCGACGGGGTGACAGCATATGCAGACCCAGTTGTCTTCGCTGCCGCTGTATCACAGAATACTAAACGAGTAAAAATCGGTTTTGCTGTCCTTGAGATGGCCTTGCATCATCCCGTCAGATTAGCAGCTCAAATTTCACTTCTAGATAATTTGAGCAACGGTCGCATCATCGTGGGTACAGGCAAAGGCTCATCGTTTAACGAGTATGAGTACATGGGCTTTGGTGTAAAAATGGACGAAGCGAGAAATATGCTTCTTGAAGCGGAATCTCTACTCGTTAGCGCTTGGAGCGGTGAGCCTGTAAACTTTAGCGGTGACTTTTGGAAGCTATCATTCCCTGCTATGAGACCACGCCCCTTTCAGACTCCTCATCCTCCTATAGTTCGAGCCTGCATCAGCGTGGACTCAATGAAGGAAATGGCTTCGATCGGAAGACCCGTACTAATAGGTTCCACAAAAACCAGTGACATCGAACAACGATTAAATCAATTTCGCGGTTTCTTAAAGCTTTCTGGCAAACCAAGTCGTGAAATTGAATCAATTCTTGACCAATCATGGGTATCAAAATGTTTGGTTGTCGCAGAATCTGAGTCACAGGCGAAATATATCGCAGAGTCGGGTTTTGACCAAGAACAGGATCATGCTAGCCAGTCTCGAAAGTTATACAATCCTAATGGTCACTCGTCGTCAGTAAGAGATAATTTTAAAGACTCATTTATTTATGGTACTCCTGATAAAGTGACAGACAGTATCAAGGAATTAGAAGATATAGGGGTTCGTAATCTGATGTTGAAATTGAATACAGGCGGTATGGACGTGGACGCCGTTCAAAATTCGATTAAGTTATTTACCAAGAATGTTATGCCAAGATTCCAATGATTTTATCGCCAATCCGAATCAGGTAGTTTTATTGACAAATATTTTTCGACTTCAACTAATAGAAACTTGTTATATTAATAATAAGAAAATTTTTGTAAAGGGGTTTAGGTTTTGAAAGGAAAAGCGGCCGTATTTATAGAACCATTTAAATTTGATATTCGAGAATTTCCTCTTCCACCGGTAGAGCCCGGCGGGATCTTGATAAAGGTGAGTGCCGCGGGCATTTGTGGCTCTGACTTACACATTTGGAGAGGAGATAATCCGTTAAGCCCACCGGGGGGTAAGGGAGACGGTTATATTACCGGACATGAGCTAACAGGGAGGGTACACAGCTTAGGAGCAGGCATAAGCACCGATCACCTAGGGAAACCGCTCAAAGAAGGGGATCGAGTCCTCTTCTCATATTTTACTCCTTGCCACCGTTGCTATCATTGCATTAGGGGTGAATATACGGACTGCCCAAGTAACTTCGGCGGAAATAAGTCAGTGAGCGAGTTCCCTTACTGTGATGGAGGCTTTGCAGACTACTATTACCTCAAACCTGGAACTTTTGTATTCCGTGTGGATCAGGATATCTCGGATAGCGCATTAACCCCTATAAACTGCGCCATGACAACTGTAATGGCGGCGCTGGAGCGCTCCCGCATGAGAACTGGAGACGCCGTAGTAATTCAAGGTGTTGGCGGGCTTGGTTTGTACGCGACAATGTACGCTCGTGAAAAGGGTGCCGGTCTCATCATCGCAATAGATGGACAAAGTTCAAGACTGGAACTCGCGAAACAATGTGGTGCGGACCACACTATCAATGTCAGTGAAATATCAGAACCCGAAGACAGAATAGAGCAAGTGAAGCAATTCTGCGGTTATCGTGGCGGAGCTGATGTGGTTGTCGAGGTTGCGGGATTCCCCCAGGTTGTAGTTGAAGGACTAGAGATGGTCCGACCCGGAGGAAGCTATGTTGAGGTTGGCAACATATCAAAACTTAGTATGGTAAATGTGGACTTTAACCGGATACTGCATGGTATCAAATACATAGTGCCTACCTCCTTTTATGAACCATGGCTTCTCCCGGTGGCCCTTGAAATGCTTGAACGCACAAAAAATCGGTATCCATTAACTGAGTTGGTCTCGCACACTTTTCCTCTCGAAGACATAAATCGTGCTTTCACAGAGTCAGAATGGAATAGCTAGGATGGAACCAATGTCATTCGCTCCATCGTTCGACCCTGAGAACAGTAGCGGGCAAAATAAGGATCTAACATCATAGAATTCAGCCTGCTAACACGTATTTAGGGAAAATAGGGTGCATGTGACAAACTTTTTGAACCCGATTTAGATATTGTCTCTAAAATCCGGTGATTTGCCATGGAGGCCAGATACATTTCTCTATCAAACCTGGGGAAAAAAGGGACGAATCAACTACCACTAATCCTAATAGCACGTTAGATACTAATATCCCTGAAGAATCCTTATTCGGCTGTCACGTTTGGTCGAACTGGAATTATTCCTGATTCGGTTCGAAACGTTTAAGGGTCTGAAACTTTCCTATGGAACCTTATGACTGGCCTTGCTGGCTGCCCCGATTATTAAATTCATTCCTTTAAAACCTTCTTGAATAACTAGGGACGCGATAACTATCAAAGAATATTCCATCCAAAATGGATCTACGGGATCAACATTTGTAATCTATCAGGGGCAAGTGGTAAAACGTTAAAGGAGTTGTGAAGCTACCGTCGGATTCAGTCCGTTCTGTATATCGTTCCAAGAATCTATTTCCAAATGGCCTCAATACCAGAAATTTAATTGGAGGAGTGAATCAAAATGCGGTTGGAAAACAAAGTTGCTGTCATAACGGGAGCCGCGATGGGTATCCCAGGAAAGCCGATGGGCATTGGAGGGACTACTGCATGGTTATTTGCTAAGGAGGGCGCGAAAGTCGTAGTAACAGACATCAATCAAGAAAGCGGAGGTAAAGTCGCTTCAGCGATATGCAGAACCGGTGCCGTTGCTGAATTTATGCAACATAACGTTGGGAAAGAGGAAGATTGGATAAGGGTGATTCAAAATACAATTTCTAATTACAAACAAATTGATATTCTTGTCAATTGCGCCGGTAGCGTAAGTAGCGGAACACTTGAGGACTCTACCACCCAAACGTGGGATTCAGAAATGAATGTTCATGCCAAAGGACCATTCCTTGGAATGAAGCATGCTATCCCGAAGATGGTAAATTCGGGAGGAGGCTCAGTGGTTAACATATCTTCGATCGATGGTTTAGTTGGCAGCGGATCTAACCCTGGTTACACTGCTGGGAAGGGAGCTACTCGAGTATTGAGCAAACTTGCAGCCATCCGATACGCAAAAGATAACGTAAGGGTGAATTCGGTACATCCTGGCTATATTGAAACACCACTTAGCAAGTCATTCTTGCATAAAAATGAACGCACTTTAGAAGAGCATAATTCCAGACGTTCGGCACGTACACCGATGGGCAGAGAAGGAACTCCGGAAGAAGTTGCCGAAGGCATTCTCTTTCTCGCTTCAGACATGTCTTCGTTTATCACAGGTATAGAACTTGTAATTGACGGCGGTTTTATGGCGCAATAGTTCGCTTTTCGATAGTGATTGCTCGGTGGCAAATGTAAAAAAAGCCTTCAGTTTTGGATATCGAACGGGCCTCGCTGGATCAATCAACATTAATGTTACAAACCGACAAAACGACATCCCTTCTTAAGGAAAAATCTCAAAATCCATGAATCTGTGTGCCTGTGGTAGAACAGACTGCGCTAGGCTGCAAAGTGCAGTAGCCGAGAGTAGTCACCGGTGCTTTTAGCTATACATGGAATTTGATCGCTCAGACCACAGTTGTTACCTATACTTTGCATGGGAATTCCGCCAGGATCAAAAAACTAACTCAGGCCTCTGAACAATCCTCGCTTCTCTCCTACGTATGTCAGTCCCATACTAGCCGAACCGCCCATGTCTAAAATCATACTGATGAGAAAGTCGTGAAGTTTGTCCTCGTATATTGCAATTCCAATCCTTTGCTCTTTCGGCCAGGATAGGAGCCCCAAACTACTGTTCAGGTAATCTACCAGATAACTTTAAAGGGTACGATAGTGACTATACATCCGTCACAACCATAGGGAAGAGAGTTTTCCTTGGGTTTTTAAGCTACTTGTTTGCTTAAATTGCCTGTTCAGTATTTACATGCGTAGTAACTTTTTCATTTGAAAAAACTGAATCAATCTCTTCTCTCATCTCATCGCTGAGTTCCCACTCTACGGCAGCAACATTTTCCTTCAATTCCCATTCATTCCGAACACCAACTAACCCCACGGAGACGGCCGGGTGTCCAAGTGTCCAGGCGATTGCCATCTGGGCAACAGATTTTTCGTAGCGCGCGGCTATAGTTTTCAGCCTCTCAACCACCCTCAATTCTTTTGCAAATTCTTCGGGCTGAAATAATGGAAGCTTGAAGGCAGATCCACTGCTTCTCCAATCGCCTTCTCCAAAAGTAGTTTCGGGGGTAAATGCTCCTGAAAGCAATCCGAACCCGAGAGTTCCATAAGCCATGAATCCTATATTCTTCTCAAGACAATATGGAAGAACTGCCGATTCCATTCTCCGATCAAACATGTGATATCCGACCTGATTCGCCGTCAAGTGACCGTATTTTTCACACTCCTCCATCATTTCAGGTGTAAAATTCGAAACACCGTAATGCCGTATTTTTCCATCTTGTTTGAGTTTCTCCAGAGCAAGCATTGGGTCCTCAAACGATGTATCGTGATCCGGCCAGTGGATTAGGAGTAAATCCAGATAATCTGTATCTAATCTTTCAAGGCATCCTTCAGCCCGGGCTATAACATGATCGTACTGCGAGTTTCGGCCGAGATTTTTACCATCCTCGTCATAAGCAAATCCTACTTTGCTAACAAGAACTATATCCTTTCTCTTGTCTCCAAGCGCCTTGGCCAGAAGTATTTCCGAGTGATAGGGCCCATATACCTCAGCCGTATCAAATAACGTAACCCCGTAGTCTATCGCCGCATTGACAGCGTCACTGGCTTCTCTAATGTCGATGGCCCCGTACATAGTCGTGCTCATCTCCCACGTGCCAAAACCAATTGCCGAAGAAAAAAGATCGCTATCTCCAAGTTGCCGCTGTTCCATGATTATTCCTTTGTTCGCCTGTTTAATCCGGGCGTTGTATATCTGCTACACATTACGAAGAAGCCTCAGAATACTATCCTAATCTAAAAAGGCCAACCAAAATGGTTATACCTACCGGTTAATTAAGGACGATATCTGTCACAGGGTTATATCGCTCCTCTGAGCATAAATTGAACTGTTGTTTAAGTGACTCGAACAATAGAATCACCTGTGCCACGGTGTAATCTGAAATGGCATGTATATTGGACACTAGCTGGGAGTAGCTGTCAGCCGCCCAAGCCTTTTCGGCAAACCGAGGACCAAGATACGGGGCCAAAAAGGATGGTTACAGTGTCCGAACGACAATCTAATCATACTTGACCAAAAAAAAATTTGGCTGGGATTTTATTTTATCTGGCTCTCCACCCAAAACTTCGCTATATGTATCGGGTAGCAGCCAGATAAACGTTTCTGCAGAATATCGGAGTCCTGATTCTAAGTTTCAAAAAGTTCTCAAATAAAACAATTTTTATTTGTTACTCCAATTAGGAGGTCTCTTTTCAATGAATGCCTCAATACCCTCTTTAGCATCTTCCTTATGGATATTTTTCACCATTACCTCGGAGGTATACTCATAGGCTGCGGCTAAATCTAATTCAGACTGAGTATAAAAAGCACATTTACCCATAGATACTGTCATAGATGATTTACTGGCAATCTTGTTAGCCAAAATCATAGTCTCATTTGTTAATTGTTCAGTCGGGTAATAACTATTTATCAGGCCGATCTTTTTGGCTTTTTTCGCATTAATCATGTCTCCAGTCAAGAGCATTTCCATTGCATTTTTTTTATTAACATTTCGAGATAATGCAACCATCGGAGTCGAGCAAAATAAGCCTATATTTACGCCGGGTGTAGCGAACTTCGCTGAATCTGCAGCTGTCTCAAGATCACAAGTGGCGACTAACTGGCAACCTGCTGCTGTTGCTGTACCTAATACTTCAGCAATCACTGGTTTAGGACAACCAACAATTGTTTGCATTAATGATGAACATTTATCAAATAAGCTTTTGAAATATGCCTCTCCAAAATCTTTTTGATCTCTAGCTACAGTTATTTCTTTCAGAGCATGACCAGCGCTGAATACAGAACCGATTGAAGCGATAACGATAACTCTAACGGACTTTTCGGAAGCAGCTTTTGTTAGCTCTTCAATTAAATTATTCATCATAGTTTCTGATAAGGCATTTTGATTCTTTTGATCGTCCAAGGTAAGACGTAACACGCCCTCACGGGTTTGCTCGCTGCGTACTATATTAGTGAAATATTCTCCCATTCTGAGAAAGTACCTATGAGAAATCCGTTTGATAAATATCGTGGCCAGTCAGGCCTACAATGCAATCCTTAGCCAATGTGCAAAGTGTATACGTTTTCTACCGCACTCGATCAGAACGCAGGTCCAGGCCGGTCTCCCGCCTAGTAGGCTGAGCCGCGCCGTGATAAATATTCGTTGTACTCCCCGGGTTCATGAGTCCCAGGAGCCTTCGAAAACTCTTTCAAACGCCCATCCCCATGGCGGCCGTAAAAACCCCAATGCTCGTACATCCTCAAGCCAAAATCCGTAAGGGGTATGCCTGGAGTACGCGCCGCCGCCGATAACTTTACTGATTCGCAACAAAACTGACTCTGCAAGTTCAGCCACCGCCTCTTTAGCTAACAGAGAATTGCGACTACTGGAATTTTCCCCTTCTACTTCTCGGAGCATACCCTCGTACGCCTGCTGGACTAACCAAGCTTCTATTTCTACTTTAGCCCATTCAACGCGCTCGTAAGAGCGCATTCGATCACGTTTTGACTCCAATTGTCTACGGGCTGTTGTGACAGCGGTTTCCACGATACCTGTAATCACAGCGACGAACAGAGCACTTCCTGGTCGGTCCATACCTTCGAGAATTATCCGTCGGTCGTCTCCAGGGAATGCCAGCCTTGAGGCGGGAAAATCGTCGAAAACCATTCCATGGCTCTGT
>CAZZBP010000012.1:35455-37448 GCA_964652755.1 uncultured Dehalococcoidia bacterium | reverse complement strand
AAAGGCCTAGAAGGTCTAACCGAACCGAAAGATATTTTATATGCAGGCAACAGTGGCACGACAATGCGACTGATATCAGGTCTCTTGGCCGGACAAGATTCTTTCAGTGTAATCACCGGAGATCGTTCACTTAGAAATAGACCAATGAAGCGAATCACTACTCCACTAACTCAAATGGGTGCGAAAATAGAGGGCAGAGAAGGTGGGTCGCTTGCCCCCCTTTCCTTCAGGGGGGGCGAACTAGTAGGTATTGAATACACCATGCCCGTTGCAAGTGCCCAACTGAAATCTTGTCTACTTATAGCTGGAATGTTTGCAGCTGGGAAAACAGTTGTGAAACAACCCGCCGAATCAAGGGATCATACCGAGAGAATGCTCCAATCTATGGGCGGGAATATTGAACAAGAAGGGTTAACCATCAATATTCGAAGAAGTGAGCTAATATCGGTAAATGTGCGAGTTCCTTGCGATACGAGCGGGTCTGCCTTCTGGTTGGTCGCTGGTTGTTGTCACCCTAACGCCTCAATACGCCTTATAAATGTGGGCATGAACCCAACAAGAATCGGAATGCTAGAAGTGCTTGAATCCATGGAAGCCAATATATCCGTAGAGAACGAACGCATGGAAGGCGGTGAACCAGTTGCTGATATTGTCGCATCGACCAGCGACTTGAGAGCTACTGAGATCCGCGGCGACCTGATCCCCAGAGTTCTTGACGAGCTACCGGTCTTATCGCTAGCCGCATGCTTTGCAAAAGGAACTACCATAATTAGAGATGCCGAAGAATTAAGAGTGAAGGAGTCCGATAGGATAGCAGCAACGGTCGATAGCCTTCGCAAGCTTGGTGCAGACATCGAGGAAACACGCGACGGCATGAACATCTCAGGCGGAACAAACCTTTCTGGTGCTGAGGTGAAAAGTCATGGAGACCATCGCATTGCAATGACAAACGCAATCGCTGGCCTTATAGCCGAAGGGGAAACCACAATAGAAGATTCGGAAGCTGCCAGCGTTTCCTATCCGTCATTCTGGGACACAATTGACGAATTGAGGGGTTAGAAATAAAGATGCCCAAGCCAACTGTCTCAGGTCAGCCAATAATATTAGTTGTTTCTGGCCCCTCAGGTGTTGGTAAAGACGCCGTATTGTCACGGATGCGAGAGTTACATAAAGATTTTCACTTCATTGTTACTGCCACCACGAGGATAAAACGTCAAGGAGAAACGGAAGGGAAAGACTACATTTTTCTTAACAAACTTTCATTTGAGAAAATTGTTGAAACAGGTGGGTTTCTTGAATGGGCAGAAGTGTACGGAAATTTATACGGCGTACCAAAGGAACAGGTAACTCAGGCCTTAGCTAGTGGGTTAAACGTTGTTATAAAAATCGACGTACAAGGCGCCCGAACATTAAAGCGTATATCACCCAAAGCCTTGTTTCTGTTCCTTGCACCTCCCTCTATGGAAAGTCTATCCACTAGGCTTAGACAGCGAATGACCGAATCTCCAGAAGCATTTGCGATACGGTTCTCCACTGCCAAGAATGAGATGAAAGAATCCATATGGTTTGATCACACTATAGTCAATGAAGACGGGAATATTGACAGCACGGTAAAAAAACTTCGTGAAATTGCTACGAGTACCAGAAATGCCAATGTTCTGACGGACTATTTTTCACTTTCCTAACCTGGATAGTCCACAGAATGCTTAGTATTATCGTAAATTTAGGACTCTTTTAATTTTTTAAGTATGTTGCGAAGCACTTCTTCATCATGTTCTCCTTTAATTGGCATGGAGAATCCCACTGATGTAGCATACTTGCCATAAGTAGACTTGATCTTTGGGGCTATCTCGTCATATGTGCCCACAACCGCAAAGTTTTCAAGCATCTCCTCCGTGATCTGGGCCCCCATTTCGTTCCACTGACCATCTATAGACATCCTATATAGTTTTTCGTGGGTATCATCCCAACCATGTGTTTTCATCACATCTGA
>CAZZBP010000012.1:32296-35445 GCA_964652755.1 uncultured Dehalococcoidia bacterium | reverse complement strand
AGACGTTTCCCAAGGTTATCCTCGCGAATCTTGATCAAGACCTGCACAAACGACATCTATTCCAGAATTTAATAAATTTTCAACAATATCTAAAGATTGAGATGGATGCATAAAATGAAATTCTGCTCTTGGTTTCTTGTTTGTTTTTCTCCAATTCCTCCTCGTTGGCTCCAGTCACAATAAATCCGCCTCCCGATATCTGGATATCCTCTATGGATCTTCCCGTTCTCTCCGCTCCTAACTGGAGGTTAGGCAGTACCACTTCCCTCGTGTATCGGGGTGTATTGAAAGAATGCAGAATTACACCATCACAAACCTCCCCTGCTACTCGAAGCATGTTCGGATTCACACCTGCAATCGAAACCTGAATATCAGGATTATCTATCGGGCCCGGATTAAAGAATGGTGACATGAGATTAAAAGAGTAATGGTCACCGGCAAAATCTAGTTTTGTTCCATTCTGCCAAACATCCCATATATGTTTGAGGGCAACAATATACTCCCTCATTCTTGGGGCAGGGGCGGACCACGGCATAGAATAACGTCTGACAATGTGCCCTCTAACCTGGCTTCCCAATCCCAGTGATAACCTTCCTTTGGAGAGGTTCTGTAAATCCCACGCTATATAGGCTGTATCCATCGGACTTCTAGCAAATGACAACGCAATTGAAGTTTGCAATTGAATTTGCTCGGTATGCTCAGCTGCCAAAACTAAAGGGAGATATGGGTTATGCATTGTCTCTGAGGACGAAAAAATATCGTACCCCCGTTCTTCCGCCCTTCGGGCAGCATCCGAAATACCTTGGACCGAATATTCGCTATAACTAACCTGAACTTTCATTTGTGCTCCTAATACTTGCTACCGCCTTAACTCGTTAAAAAATTCCGTTATTCTGGTGGAAGATCGGTTCGCGATTTTACACATGGAAAATAAATTCAACAAACCCCTCCTTATCTTTGCCTTAACTTAAGATAAATTCCTTTTCTAAGAATTAGACGTGAAGTTTCTATATAATCCTTTCCGCTTTGGCTTGTTAAGCCGAAGAACCCGCACGGCAAATGTCAGGAGGATTTCATGGCTTACGAATTTATAGATTATGAGAAAAAGGGAAGAATCGCATACGTTACAATCACTCGCCCCGAGAGATTAAATGCGCTCCACCCTCCAGCAAACAAAGAGCTTTACGAAGCGTTTATAGACTTTAAAAAAGATGATGACGTATGGATTGCAATAGTCACAGGCACTGGGGATAAAGCCTTCAGCGCCGGGAATGATCTCAGATATACAGCTGAAAATTGGGGGGAAAGGGAAAAATTTACTATAAGGGCACCGTTCGGGGGAATAACTTCTGGATATGACTGTTATAAGCCTATCATCGCCGCAGTGAATGGATATGCGCTAGGAGGCGGACTAGAACTCGCTATGGCGTGTGACATTATCGTCATGGCAGATCACGCGGAAATTGGCCTGCCTGAGCCACGTGTTGGCCTTATTGCAGGCGCTGGTGGAGTACATAGGCTTCCTCGACATATCCCTCTTAAGAGAGCTATGGGAATGATGTTAACCGCAAAGCGTATTTCGGCTCAAGAAGCATACGAACTGGGACTTGCCAACGAGGTTGTGCCTCTTGACCAGTTAATGGAAACAGCCGAACGATGGGCAGCAGAAATACTTGAAGCTGCCCCCCTGTCAGTCCGCGCGTCCAAGCAAATGGCATATGAAGGGTTAGGATGGCCTCTCCAAAACGCCTTTGACAGAAAATACTCTGAAGAAGGAAACTTCCTCACATCTGATGATAGAAGGGAAGGCCCCCTTGCCTTCTCAGAAAAAAGACCCCCTAACTGGACTGCCTCATAGGGAGACCAAATACCCAGAATGCAAGGAGATTAAAAGAAGTAAACATGACCGAGCATAGCAGAATGGTATTGCCGGAACAGGTTATTCCTACTCATTACCATATAACCCTAGCACCTAACCTGACAGACTTCACTTTTGCTGGCGAAGTCAGCATCTCTCTAGAAATCCGCTCCCCTGTAATGAGCGTCACTATGAATGCAGCAGAGTTGGAAATAATCAGTACTTCTCTGACCCAAGAAGGGCATCCAATTAAGGTGTCAACTATCAGCCTAGATACAAAATCTGAAACACTAAGGTTGTCTTTAGATGAAGAGCTACAAGTCGGCTCCGCCGAGTTATCTGCTTCTTTCCAAGGGGAACTGAATGACAGGCTTTTGGGGTTTTACCGAAGCAGCTATCTAAACATGGAAGGTGAAGAAACATTCCTGGCGGCCACACAATTCGAATCGACAGATGCCAGAAGGGCTTTTCCCTGTTGGGATGAACCGGAAAGAAAGGCCAAATTCGACGTGACCTTACTCATTGCCGAGAATTTGACCGCTGTTTCGAACATGCCTGTACAGTCAGAACACTTCATAGAAAATGGTACCAAATCTGTAACATTTGGCACGACTCCGGTTATGTCGACTTATTTGTTGGCTTTCGTGGTAGGCGATCTGGCTTCTATTGAAAAACGCTCAAACAGCGGTACCCTAATGCGAGTTTGGACTACTCGAGGTAAAGAAGAGCAAGGCCGCTTCGCACTTGAAACCTCGTTAGAATTGTTAGATTTTTATAACGAGTATTTCGGGATACCTTTTCCGCTTCCCAAACTAGACCATCTAGCAATTCCAGACTTCGCTGCCGGTGCTATGGAAAACTGGGGGGCCATAACATACAGAGAAGTCGCCTTATTGGTAGATCCCGAAAACAGTTCTGCCGGCACTAGGCAAATTGTCGCGGCTATTATCTCTCATGAAATGGCACACATGTGGTTTGGTGACCTCGTAACCATGAAGTGGTGGAACGACCTTTGGCTGAACGAGAGTTTTGCATCTTGGATGGGAGACAAGGCGGTGGATGCTATTCACCCGGAATGGGAAATGTGGACACAATTTCTCACAGCTGACACCGCTTCGGCATTTAGCTTAGACGGGCTAGCCAACTCTCATCCCATAGAACAGGAAGTGAATAATCCCGCTGAAATCGGGCAACTGTTTGACGCCATCAGCTACAGCAAAGGTGGGTCAATTCTAAGAATGCTAGAAGATTATCTTGGTCCTGAAGATTTTAGAACCGGGAGCGGCGATTA
>CAZZBP010000012.1:2005-32261 GCA_964652755.1 uncultured Dehalococcoidia bacterium | reverse complement strand
TGGCAAGCTCTGGGAAAAGCTTCAGGGAAACCTGTCGCAAAAGTAATGGACTCATGGACTAAGCAAACAGGCTTTCCGGTGATATCGGTCGAGAGGCAGGATTCAAAACTAGAATTGAATCAACGGCGGTTTCTTTACGAGAACATTTCATCAGATACGGCTTCAAAAGATCCGACAGAATGGTTGGTTCCCTTTAAAATCAGCTCTGAAAAAACAACCGCTATTACTTCTTCCTTATTGGACGGACGTAGTGCAGTGGTAGATCTCTTTGAGGCAGCGGCCGGATGGTCCAAACTGAACCCTGATCAAACCGGATTTTATCGAGTTAGCTATAAAGCAGATCTGATCGAACAATTCAAACCAGCCATCCAGAATCTCAGCATGAACCCGCGTGATCGACTTGGTCTGCAGGGAGACGCATACGCTCTCTGCCGGGCAGGATATTCGCCTGTGTCGATATTTCTGAATTTAGCAGAATCTTACACAAACGAAACCGACGCTTCAGTCCTATCGGATCTTTCTTCCGGTCTGAGAGGTATAGATAATTTGATCGGGGAAAGCGATTTTCATCGAGAATACCAGAGTTTCTGCCGATCAATATTCGAACCAATAGTAGCGAGAGTCGGCTGGGATAAGTCGGATAATGAAGGTCATCTCGATGCTCTTTTCCGAAGTACTGCATTATCTAACCTGGGACATTACGGTGATATCGATGTGATAGCAGAGGCATCAAATAGATTCAAAATATATGCTGAAGATCCCATCGGAGTTCACCCTGACATAAGATCCATAGTTTTCAGTATGGCAGCTAAAGAAGGGGGCAAAGACACTTACGATCTAATGTGGCAGCTCGAAAAACGTACTGAACTCCAAGAAGAGAAGGTCCGTTTCCACTCTGCTCTTGCAAGCTTTGAAGATGTCGATTTGCTGGAAGAGACATTACGAAGATCGATGACGGATGATATTCGGGTTCAAGACACTATCAGGGTTATTGTGAGCGTATCTTCTTCTCCCATAGGAAGGTCACTCGCATGGGATTTTGTTCGAAGCAATTGGGAAGAAATTTACCGAAGATATGGGGATGGAGGATTTGCCTTAATGCGGTTAGTTTCCCTTGTTTCCGGATTTACGTCCATGGGGAGACTAAAAGAAGTTGAGGATTTTTTCTCCGCCAATCCGACGCCAGCAGCAGAAAGAACTATCGAACAAGCAAAAGAGAGGATACAAATAAATTCCGCCTGGGTAGAAAAATATTCCTCTGAAATCGAAAACTTTCTCGGTTCAAAATAGAAGTGAATTATGAGGCCAAGCGGATTTAAATTCCTTTGTAAACCTCTTCGTTAAGTCTAGACCTTTGAATCGCCACGTAACCTTCTACAGAAAGGTTTGGCTTAAATTCAGCTATCGCTTTTGATGCTTTCTGGGCATCATTTGAAAGCAGATCTATTATGGTGGCACACATCGCCTTTGCGGGGTTTACTACGGCCTGAATATAATCATCCACTAGATAATCGATCCCATGTCCAGCACCGGTAGCTGCACCCGTATAGGGATGTATTACAGGAATGATTTGACTGAGATCTCCCATGTCCGTACTGCCCCCCCTGTTCAAATGGTCAGGGTTACGGCGAACGTGTTCACTGCCAACTATCTGGGAAGCATTGTTTGAGAAAATATCCATCAAAGTTAAATCATTAATTATGGGCATATAGCCCGGGAGGGTAACAATCTCAACCTGGCCACCGACTGTCAGAGCCCCTGCCCTCAAGCATCTATCCATTTTCTCATTTGCATCGTTGATCGCCTCGGTTGTGCCGCCCCTAACTCTACCTTCGTATTTAACCTCGGCTGGGACAGAGCTTACGGATACTCCTCCACTTGTCATTATTCCGTGTAATCGAATCGTATCTTCGTTACGTAAAGTCTCTCTCTGGGAATTTAGTGCATTCAAAGCAACAATAGACGCCTGAAGAGCGTTCACCCCATTGTGAGGTGCTCCGCCTGCATGGGCGGCTCTTCCAAGAAACTTAATGTACTTAACAACATGCCCGTTGCTAGTACCACCAATTGCAAATTTTCCTTCAGAGGACAGGCTCGTATGTGACATCATCGCCATATCCACATCATTAAATGCTCCTAACCTAATGAATTCCTGCTTGCCAGCCATAAACTCAATTTGGCCGCTTTTATGAAGCCCATATCTGTGCTCCACATCAATGAATTCTTCAGCAGGAAGGGCCATAAGAGCCACCCTTCCTGCTAGACCCTCCAACACCCCAGTGGCTAATAGTCCAGCGGCAACACCGAGCATCATTCCAAGCTGGCAATGATGGCCACATGCGTGAGCAGCGTTCGTTTCTGGATCTGAATAGGAATGGCCCTCTACTCTCAAAGAGTCCAGTTCCCCTATTACTGCAACGGTCGGCCCAGAAGTAGCACCCTGAAGATAACCCTTCAATCCTGTTAAAGCTATGCCGCTGTCATGAGAAATTCCAAGTTCTTCCAGTTTTCCGCTGACATACTTTGACGTCTTAATTTCAAAAAAACCTGGCTCCGGATTTTGCAATACTGTCTTTGCAACATCAATCAACCAGTCAGATCTATTATCTATTGCGGTCCATGCAGATTTTTTCAAATCCTGAACGTCGATCATTCGGTATATGTGTCCTCTCGCATCATTCCGCGAAGTAGTGCTAAATATTCAGCCTTCGTAAGTGGAGGTTTGTATCCATCCGATATAGATTTTCCTTTTCGGCCACCATCTGACAGAAGATCAACAACCGTCATAGCCATCGCTTTTGAGCCTGTAAGAACTCCTAGTTCATAGTCTTGTACCAGATAATCTATGCCGTGCCCTTGGCCGGATGCGGCCTCTACGTAAGGGTGAATTACCGGCATAAGTTGAGATATGTCGCCCATATCTGTCGATCCCGTTCTGTGAGAGAGTTTGTTTAAGCTTTCTTTTCCTACGAGGTTAGCAGCGTTTCTAGTATAGAGTTCCAGCATACTTTCACTACTGCTGATGGGCAGATAGCCTGGCAGGGTTGTTATAGTCACCGATCCACCGACAGCTAAAGCTCCTGCCCGTAAAGCCCTGTCCACTTTTTCTGAGGCCGATAAAAATGCCTCTATCGATGCCCCTCTCACGTATGTCTCCATGCGAACATCAGCAGGGACTGAGCTCACCGCGACTCCACCTCTACTGATGATTGGATGGATGCGAATAGTATCTTGATCCCGGTATGTTTCCCTTTGCGCGTGGATAGCGGACATCGCGATCATTGCGGCATTCAAAGCATTGACGCCCATATGGGGAGCTCCTCCAGCGTGAGATGCTTTTCCAGTGAACTTGATACTCTTAGCAACTAGCCCGTTGTTGGTACCGCCGTAGGATATTTTTCCTGATTCAGGAGATGCGGAAGTGTGTGTCATCATCGCTAAATCTACATCGTCTAGATGACCGTGCCTTACAAATTCCGGTTTACCTCCCAGAAACTCAATTTTCCCTTCCCGTCGCAAGTTATCCCTATATTCAACATCGATATATTCCTCTGCTGGTACTGCCATCAAGGAAATCCTACCGGACAGAGTTTCGAGAACTCCCGGTGCCTGGATAGCCATCGCGACGCCCAGCATCATGGCAATCTGGCAGTGATGGCCACAGGCGTGAGCAGCTGATGTACTTGAATCTGCATGTGGATGACCGAGAACTTTGAGGGAATCAAGTTCTCCCATTACAGCCACATTAGGGCCGTTGGGATTACCTCCCACAATCGTCCCTTTTACTCCTGTAATGCCAATACCTTGCTCAAACGGTATGCCGATACTAGAAAATTCCCTCGCTACTGTCTTTGCTGTTTTGAATTCAAGAAACCCCGGTTCCGGATTTTTTAGGATTTCTTTAGCGATTGTGATCAGACGGTCAGCCTTGGAATCGATTTCTGCACAGACCAGATCTTTAACATCATCTACGTTCATGTTTCTCCTTACAGGTATGGCAAACCCTACAACGAAATTTCAGTCAATTAAAAATCTGTAAGGCATCAGATGGAACCACAAAATCTTCATAAAACTTATCCCCCATTCCTTAATATAGTCATATCAACTAAAAAGGTCTCAAGAATCCCTTAGTCGTCTTCCAGGGTAGACGTATCTCCTTCAGGAAGGCCGAGTTCTCTGGCTTTGAGCAAACGTCTCATTATCTTGCCGCTTCTCGTTTTCGGAAGCGAAGGTATAAATTCAATTTCTCGTGGGGCTACAGCGGTAGAAAGTTTCTCGCGAGCGAATCGCATAATTTCATTACGCAGTTGTGTGCTTTCATCAAACCCGTCTTTGAGAGAAACAAATGCTTTCACAATTTCCATCGCAATAGGATCGGGTTTCCCTATAACACCTGCCTCTGCTACGGCCGGATGCTCAATGAGGGCACTCTCGACTTCAAATGGTCCAACAAGATGTCCGGCCGTGTTGATAACGTCGTCAGCCCTACCTACAAACCAAAAATAGCCATCAGTGTCCCTTTTTGCAGTGTCTCCTGTAAGGTACCACCCCTTCCTAAATCTTGAGTTATACATCTCCGAGTTGTTCCAGTACCCGTGGAACATCGATGGCCAGCCCGGTTTTACAACGAGGTTCCCGTCTTCACCGTCAGGTACAGGATCGAAGTCTTCGTTGACAATCGCAAGCTCTACTCCCGGAATTGGTTTCCCCATTGAACCTGGTCTGACTTCCATAGCAGGGTAATTAGCGCACATAATTGCGCCTGTCTCAGTCTGCCACCAGTTGTCATGAAATGGCATCCCAAAAACCTGTTCCCCCCACACCACGGCCTCAGGATTCAAAGGCTCTCCCACACTACACATATAGCGAAGCGTTGAAAGGTCAAACCGGGTCGGAACATCTTCCCCTGCCTTCATTAACATTCGAATAGCTGTAGGAGCCGTATACCAAACTGTTACCTTATGTTTTTGAATCTGCTCATACCATCTGCTGGCACTGAATCCGCCTTCATATATAACCTGGGTTAGGCCATTAGTCCAAGGGGCAAGCATTCCATAAGAAGTGCCGGTAACCCATCCGGGATCAGCAGTGCACCAGTAGATGTCGTCTTGATGTAAATCAAGAGCC
This sequence comes from uncultured Dehalococcoidia bacterium, assembly GCA_964652755.1. Lineage (GTDB taxonomy): Bacteria > Chloroflexota > Dehalococcoidia > Lucifugimonadales > UBA826 > UBA11795. The sequence goes on along the minus strand of CAZZBP010000012.1, from coordinate 27,134 downwards.
CACCTGCCCGTGGCCATTTGTTGTACTACCGCTTGATGCCGGTGAACGGCCCCTTTAGGTTTACCTGTAGTCCCAGAGGTGTAATGCATAATTGAGTAGTCATACTGTCCAGTAACTACTGTGGTAAATTCATCTGTAGCCTTTGCCATCTCCTCGTCATAAGAAAGGTCCTGTGCATCAATGGGCTCCGGATCTCTACCATCTTTATTAACAACAAGTATGTGCTGAAGATCAAAAAGTTCTGGGATAATTCCTGAAATTTTTCTTCTGAGATCTGGCTGAGTGACTAGGATTTTCGCCCCACTATCTTGCATTCTGTCCCTTACGGGCTCAGGACCAAATGCTGAGAAAAGGGGCCCAACAACTGCACCAGCCTTAAGAGCTCCAAAAAACGCAATGTATAGTTCCGGTAATCGATCCATGAAGATGAACACCCTGTCACCTTTTTGAATACCGAGGCTTTGCATCACATTGGCAAACCTGTTGGTAAGGAGCTTCATATCTCCAAATGTGTAATCTTCACGTTCACCGTTCTTTCCTTCCCAAATCATCGCTATCTTGTCTTTATTAGGCCCATTTGCATGCCTGTCAATGGCTTCATGGGCCTTATTAAGCCCGCCACCAGGTAACCAGTCTAATTCGGCATACATAGACTCCCATGAAAAGTCCCGATACGAACCGATTAAATCCAGGTTAGGCCTGACCAGCATTTCCTCGGGAGAAGGTTTGCTAATCGGTGAAAACGTCTCATCTGCCATTTGAATCCTCCTTCAACAGGCTGATATACGTGTCAAATACATTTCTTTATGACTACTCTAGGAGCGAGATGATACCAAATAAAATCATATTTATTCTTCGACAAACTCGTTAATAGATAATAACTTCAATACTTTTTTGTTTTTTTCGGTTCAGTCGACCAAACATGGAAAGACCCGCAGATGCATTATTGACAAGATTGATAGGAAATTGAAGGCAATTATATATAGCTGCAGATGTAGTTGTATAAGGATTTTCAATAGCTAGAATGGAAACATGTTTAGGGAGTATGTTTAATGAACTTTAGTGACGAAGAATCCGAAGTAAATATATTTGAGACAATACTAGAGGTCGTTAGAGCTATACCCTACGGGTACGTTTCTACTTATGGGCAAATCGCTGAGAAAGTCGGCACTCCAAATGCAAGACTCGTTGGATACGCTCTATCCAGAGTAAATTCCCGATATGATGACCTACCATGGCATCGTGTCATCAACAGACTTGGAAAAATCAGCGTCAGACCCAGCGACGGCATGTACTTACAAAAGGAAATGCTGATCAGCGAAGGAGTCAAGTTTGACTCCGAAGGTAGGGTGGACTTGGAGAAATACGGGTGGTGTGTCAGGTTATAGCTATATTTCTTGACCCTTCCTAAACACCGTTTCTATAATGCTGGAATTTCGATACTTAAGTAAGGAGAAACATTTGAGTTACGAGACCCTCTTAATCGACAAAAGCGAGGGGATTGGCACGATTACCCTCAATAGACCCGAAGTTCTCAACGCGATGAGTACCATCCTTTTCCGGGAAATGAACGACGCAGTGTCTGAAATGGAGGCTGATGAACAGATTAAAGCCATCATTCTTACAGGTGCTGGAGATCGCGCTTTCACCGCCGGAGCGGATATTCACGAAATGACACGCAACGCAGAAAACGCTAATCCCCCTCCTCCCGATCCTGAAAGACCAGAGTATGCCTGGAGGATTGGCACCTGTAAAAAACCCACAATAGGAGCTCTAAACGGCTTGGCTTACGGAGGGGGAGCAGTTCTGGCATCAAGCTTAGATATACGGGTAGGCTGTGAACGTACCAAGTTTAGGTTTCTGGCCGCAGCGTACGGGCGTGTAAATTCTACATGGAGCCTACCAATGCAAGTGGGGTGGCCGAAAGCCAAAGAACTCCTGCTTACAGCGCGAACAGTCGAAGCCAATGAGGCTCTTCAGATTGGCCTTCTCAATCATCTTGTAGATTCGGATGCTCTCATGGCAAAAGCGAGGGAACTCGCTGAACTTATTGTCGGCAACGACGCAAGGATGGTACAGGGCATTAAAGATCTCTTAATAAGGGATGTAGGCGTAAGCTGGAGAGCGATGTATGAAAACGAACTCGATGCGCAGGCGGATAAGTTACAACCGACCCCGGTCTTGGAAGGATTCAAACCATTTATCGATAGAAAGGGCAAGAAAGCTTAACCGGTCTCAATTACACATTCAGGAGACGATATAGATTATGAATCAGCAGCTGAATACACCACTTGAAGGAATCAGGGTCCTAGATCTAGGCCGTTATCAGGCAGGCCCCAGATGTGGCTTAATGTTCGCAAGAATGGGAGCAGAGGTTATCAAAGTCGAGAGTGTTGCTGGAGACGAAAGCAGGAAAAACGGACCAACCGTAAGGGGACAAAGCGCATATTGGGTGCAGTACAACAGCGGGAAAAAGAGCCTTTCGATCAATTTGAGGTCAGGTGAAGGAAAGGAAGTACTAACCGATCTGATAAAAAAGTCTGACATATTGATACAAAACTTTAGGCCCGGCACCATCGATATTATGGGATTCGGATATGAGACACTCAGGGACATCAATCCAAAAATAATAATGGTCAATGTCTCTGCCTACGGTCAATACGGCCCGTACAAAGACAGGGTTGGATTCGACCCTATTGGCCAAGCCATGGGCGGTCTGATGTCCCTCACAGGTGAAGAGGGAATGCCGCCGGTTAAGACCTTCTTCCCACTGATAGACAGGATAACCTCATTACACGCCACCATCGGAGCCTTAGCAGCCCTTCGTGAGAGGGAAATCTCTGGTGAAGGCCAAACTATAGACGTATGCCTTGCTGACACCGGATATACATGTAACGAGATCCCGATATCAGCATACCTGGGAAACGGCTATGAACAGACACGTGAAGGTAATGGACGAGGTACAGGTGGTTGTTATCAAACCAAAGATGGTTGGGTAATTATTGCGGCGACCAACGAAAACATGTGGGTCAGGCTCTCTGAATCCATAGGCAAGTCAGAATGGCTCACGGATGAGAGATTCCAAACCAGGCTAGATAGGACAAGAACTAACGCTGAGGCACTTGAATCAGAACTTTCCGAATGGTTCTCCGGTAAAACAATGGGGGAAGCGGTCGAAATATTATCGTCAAACGGAGTGCCATGCTCCCCAGTTAACACCACCGCCCAAGCTGCGGTTGATCCCCATTTAACGGATAGAGAGGTCATCGTAGAGGTTCCAGACCCGGTAGCAGGCTCAATACATGTCTCAGGGAAAATGATTAAGTTCGGGAGAACAGAGATGGTTGTAGGATCAGCACCTATAGTTGGTCAACATTCTGAGGAAATACTTTCGGGAATATTGGGCTATTCAGAGGAACGAATTAACGAATTAAGTAATAACCAGGTTGTTGGCATTGCCAACGAATCTATTCTCACTGATTAGTCGGGCTTGAGATGAGTAAAAATACGGAAATTCGAATAGCAACGATCGGTGCCGGCGCTATTGGAGGCACTCTTGCAGGATTTTTGTCCGAAAATGGTGAAAATGTGCTGCTAATCGATCCGTGGCGCGAGCATGTAAATGCCATGAACGAAAAAGGATTGACTCTTGATGGTGTGGTTGGGGATCACATTGCAAATGTTAAAGCAGTTCATACCGACCAGATTCCAAATATAGAGGGCACATTTGATTTGATCTTTGTAGCCGTGATATCTTTTGACACAAAGATCTCGAGAGAATCAATGTAGCCTTATATGCGGGAAGATACTTGGGTAGTAAGCCCACAAAACAGTATTAACGAAACTCAAATTGCACCATTGGTCGGGGCGGAAAGAACTTTGGGTTGCGTAACTACTATCTCCGCCGAAATTTACAAACCCGCTCACATAACTAGAACCGGTAGTGTGTCCCAGTCATTGCAGAAGGATCCGTTGTGTTTCAAAATCGGGGAACTCAATGGAGAGATAACGCCTAGAGTCGAACGTATTGTGGAGTTGTTCTCATCGGCCGGGAGAACGGTACCGACGAATGATCTATGGGGTGAGCGTTGGTCCAAGATGGTTACTAATTGTATGGTAAATGCTACGGCCGCCATGACGGGCATGATGAGCCATGAGGTAAGGTCGAACGAAATCTCTCGAAGGCAAATCCTGAATTTGGCAATAGAAACAGTACGTGTAGGCCGGACGCTAGGATATAACGTAGTTACCCCGATGGGTGATTTCACATTGCGGGATATGGAAAAAGCGGTCGGCCCAGGAGGTCATCCAGAATTGGAGGCGTTACTTTCGGGTCCCGCACCTAGCATTCCAGGCAGGCCCTCAATGGCTCAAGATGTAATCAAGGGAAGAGCCACCGAGATCGAGTATCTCAACGGAACGGTTGCTAAAAAGGGCAATGAAATAGGCGTACTCACGCCATATAATGACGCTGTTGTAGAAATTATCAAAGGCGTCGAATCTGGCGAATTTAGTGTTGGGTTAAAGAATCTAGAAAGGGTCGCCAGAATAGTAGGAACTTCACAATGAACCTATCTGGAAAAGTAGCACTAATTACAGGATCGGGGAGAAACATAGGTCGGGCGACTGCTTTAAAACTGGCTCGCATGGGTGCAGCAGTCGCTGTGAACTCAAGAAGAAATCGGCAGGAGGCTGATTCCGTAACAGATGAGATTATTGCGGGCGGTGGTGCTGCCATATCTGTGATCGCAGATGTAGGTGTGGAACCTGAAGTGATCTGTATGTTTGATGAGATCGAGAAGAGGCTTGGGAACGTTGCCATTCTAGTCAACAATGCTGGCCTCCGATCCTCAGACAAGGTATCTAATATGACTACGGCAGAATGGCGCAGAGTCTTAGCGGTGAACCTAGATGGCCCGTTCTTCTGCTCAAGAGCTGCTATACCTGCAATGTCTGACATGGGTTGGGGAAGAATAATCAACGTTTCCGGTCTCAATGCGTTTGCCGGTAGATCTGAATGGGGTCATGTGTGTGCCTCCAAGATGGGAGCCCTTGGGCTCACTAGAGCCTTGTCTCCGGAATTAGCTTCCAACGGTATCCTCGTCAATCATGTTGTACCCGGAGCTTTTGACACTAGTCGTGGTTCTACAACTGGCAACACTCCGGCCGCGCCGGATTCCATACCTGTAGGACGCCTAGGAATGCCCGAAGAGATTGCTAACACCGTAGCCTTTCTAGCATCTGATCAAGCATCGTACATTACAGGACAAACAATCCATGTCAACGGCGGAGCATTGCGGTACTGAAAATCTAGTGAATTTTTTTAAGCGCCTATGTTAAAGATTAGAGTGCTCTACTTTGCTATTTATAGAGAGCAGGCGGAAACTCAGTGCGAGACAATCAGCATGGAATGCGCCAAAGATTCCGTAACGTTAGGCGGACTTGTAAATAAGGTTTGCAACATACACCCTAAAATATTGGCATCCCCAGAGAGAATCGTTGGCGCCGTTAATGAAGAATATAGAGAGCATTCCCACGTGTTGAAGGAAGGTGACACAGTTGCTTTAATTCCACCGGTGAGCGGAGGATCGCAACTCAAGTAAATTCGCAGAATTATGTATGTAAATATTGTTAGTGATAAATGACGAAAAACGCAAATATTGTGGGAAGTTCAGGTTGTAATTAAATTGGAAGACAGGAAACCGCTTTTCAGGGTTAGAATCTTAGAAAGTTCTCTTATCGTGGAAGAGTCACGACACTTCGTCGCGTCCGACAGACATGGTGCCACAGTTGTATTTCACGGAGTTACCCGCGATCACACCGATTCAAGAAATGTGCTGTTCCTCGAATACGAAGCATATTTGCCCATGGCAGAAAAGAAATTATATGAAGTTGCCGAAGAGATGTGTAACAAATGGGATGTGAGAGTCTCTATCGACCATCGGCTTGGAAGAGTCGATATTGGGGAGGCGAGTCTCATAGTAGCAGTAGGTTCTCCTCATAGAAAGGAAGCCTTCGAAGCAGCAAGCTATTCAGTGGACCGTATCAAACACACGGTTCCTATCTGGAAAAAAGAATATTTTGAGGGAGGTGAAATTTGGATAGGAGATGCAGAAGGCTTTCGTCCGCTGGAGAATCCCATCGACTAACCTATTTCTCCAGAAATCGCCACTCACATCAGAAAGGGCAACAGACCTACGCTTCGAAATGAGGAATCTAGGTCGAATTCGTAAACATATATCATATATTTTACTGATTACACTTCATATTTGAGAATAGTTCTCGATTTCACAATATATTTCATTGCCGTCCCCTAATTTGGCGGCTATAATTAGCCACTTGATAGAGAAGATGGAGGGATCGCATAGTGGTCTAGTGCGGCCGCCTGCTAAGCGGTTAGGGGATGAAAGTCCTCTCATGGGTTCGAATCCCATTCCCTCCGCCGCAACACGGCTGTAGCTATATAGCCCAATAAAGAGTTTAGCAACGTTAAATCATGATGCAGAATTATCACATTTGGACAATCGGCTGTCAGATGAACATAGCTGATTCTGATCGACTAGCCAGCGCCTTGGATCAATTAGGCCTAACAGCTGTGGCGTCACGGGAAAACGCAGACGTTGTTGTATTAAACACCTGTGTCGTGAGACAAAGCGCAGAAGATAAGGCAGTAGGAACTCTTACGAGTCTCAAACCATCAAAGGAATCCAATCCCAATAAAATAATTGCCTTGATGGGATGTATGGTTGGACCTAATTCAGATTTTTTGGAAAGACGATTCCCTTTCGTCGACGTTTTCATGAGACCTCAACAATACGATCCATTGATAGATCTCTTGGCCGACAAATTGGGCATAGACCCAGAAGGCTGCATTGGTCCACTTTCCGCCCCTCCATCGATATCAACTTTTATTCCAATTATTCACGGCTGCGATAAATTTTGTTCGTTCTGCATAATTCCTTACCGAAGGGGACGGGAAAAGAGCCGTTCTGTTTCGGAGATAGTTTATGAGTCGGAGATGCTAGTACATAGAGGCGTTAAAGAAGTTACTTTGCTGGGTCAAAACGTTGACTCATACGGTCATGACTTACCTGGATCAGTCAATTTGGCGGACCTTTTATCAGCAGTGAACGAAGTTAACGGAATTGAACGAATACGATTTCTCACATCTCATCCAAATGATATGGAAGATAGCATAATTGATGCTGTGAATAACCTGGACAAGGTTTGCGAGCACATCAATCTACCTTTTCAGGCTGGGGACGACGATATATTACGTAGTATGCGCCGTGGCTATACAAATGAAGAATATCGTCAACTGATTGACAAAATTAGATCGCGCGTTCCCAAAGTTAGCTTAAGTACTGATCTTATCGTGGGATTCTGCGGAGAAAGTGAAGACCAATTTAATAATACCCTGAAACTGGTAAAAGATATTAAATTCGACAAAATCCACTCTGCCGCTTACTCCACTAGAGAAGGAACAATCGCCTCGAGAACAATGAAGGACGATGTTCCTGAAGAAATAAAGAAAAAGCGTCTTAAACTTATTAATGATGCGCAGGAGTGCATAGCAACAAAATTAAATGGCAGATTCAAAGGGGAAATACACGAAGTCCTCGTTGAAGGTAAGAAAGACGAGAGATGGTTCGGTAGAAATCGTAATGACAAACTAGTGTTCTTCGAGGACGAAGAAACAGATATGGGCGACATGGTATCGGTCAAAATAGATGAAACCAGCCCATGGTTCCTACGAGGATCACTAGTCTAGAATGAAATCGTCAGCAATTTTCCCAGAAGGAAGAGGGATAACTCCAAGATGGTAACTAACTTAGACAGAAAAACGACGATACCAATTACAGAGATTGAGCAGTCTGCCTTTTGTCAAACAGATGATGATCTGAGTTCCAGGACACTTCAAGACGAGTTTGAGGTCGGAGTCCGATGGCAAAAGCTACCAATAAGCTACATGAGGATGAGCCCGGAAGAAACCGAGGCAAATATCAGAGTTGCCCGTGAAAAGCTCACTGATAGGGCCTTGATATTGGGTCACCACTATCAAAGAGATGAAGTAATACAGTTTGCGGACATAAGAGGAGATTCCTTTAAACTCTCGCAACTTGCAGCAGAGCAGAATGATGTTGAGTTCATCATTTTTTGCGGTGTCCATTTTATGGCAGAAACTGCCGACATACTCAGTGCTCCAAATCAGCTAGTGATACTGCCAAATCTAACTGCCGGATGTTCCATGGCTGATATGGCACAAACTGACGACGTTTTAGATTGCTGGGATGACCTGACTGACGCTCTTGGTGAAGGGTGTGTTATACCAGTGACCTACATGAATTCAACCGCAGAAATCAAATCACTTTGTGGCAAGAACGGGGGCATTGTCTGCACCTCATCGAATGCTTCAGCTACCTTCGACTGGTCTTATTCAAAAGGCGAAAAAGTTCTATTCCTCCCCGACCAACATTTAGGTCGCAACACAGCGGCAAAAATGGGTATGGCCCTCGATGAGATGATTCTATGGAACCCATTCAAACCTTTGGGCGGCAACACTCTGGAAGACATAAAAAACGCCAAACTGATTTTGTGGGAAGGACATTGCTCTGTCCACACAAGGTTCACTGTAGACCAGATAAACGAGGCGCGGGTAAAATATCCCGACGTAAATATAGTAGTTCACCCAGAATGTACACTTGAAGTAGTAAACGCAGCTGATTCGGTGGGATCCACTGAACACATAAAGAACGTGATTGAACAAGCCGACCCTGGAACGTCCTGGGCGATCGGTACAGAAATCAGCCTAGTAAACCGAATCGCCTCAGAGAATCCTGATAAAACTGTTTTCTGCCTAGATTCAGTTGTATGCCCTTGCTCAACCATGTATAGAATCCACCCGGCCTACGTGTCATGGGTCCTCGATGGGTTAGTAGAAGGGGTAGTTGTTAACCAAATCAAAGTGGATGACGATATCAGAAGGTACTCTAAGCTAGCACTTGAGAGAATGCTTTCGGTAGTATAACAATCACCCCAATGGAAGTTGCCTCGCCCATCACTTTATATCAGGGATGGGCGTTTTACTAGGAGAGAAATGAAGATAACCCCTGATATGGAATCCCTGATCGACCTTGCAATCATGGAAGACTACTCAGCAGGGGATGCCACGACAGAGGCCTTGATACCGCATGAATTTGAAGGCCGCGCCGCGATCGTTTCAGATGAGGATGGCATATTGGCCGGAATTGATATAGCTCTTTCCGTGTTTCAAAGAATGTCTCCGGATCTCAATACAAATCCCCTAATTCCCGATGGATATATTCTCAAGAGCGATACCCGCATAGCTGAGATAACTGGCCCCCTGGGATCGATACTTACAGCAGAGAGAACTGCTTTGAACTTTCTTAGAAAATTGAGCGGGGTCGCAACAGAGACTTCAAGATATGTTCGCGCAATAGAGGGTACCAGCGCCAAGATAGTAGATACCCGAAAAACAACGCCGGGCTTTAGATCGTTACAAAAATATGCTGTCAGAATGGGAGGGGGGGTCAACCATCGCCAGAATCTCGGAGACGGCATACTCATAAAGGATAATCATATACGCACGTTAGAGCGCCGCGGGCTAACTTTATCTGACATAGTCAAGAAAGCTTATGAGAACGCGCCGCACACTATCAAAGTAGAAGTAGAAGTAGAAAATATATCTCAAGTGAAGGAAGCATTGGACGCAGGAGCTGAGATATTACTTTTGGACAACATGGCCCCGGAGAAAATGGCTCAGGCAGTCGATCTTTGCCAAGGAAGAGCCCTCACAGAAGCATCTGGAGGGATAAATCTAAGTAGCGTCCGAGCCGCCGCCGAATCAGGCGTAAACCTGATCTCTGTAGGAGCATTGACTCACTCCGCTCCTGACCTAGATTTAAGCCTTGATATAGAGTGAGTGTCAGGACCCCCTACTAGTATTTCGATCCCCCGAATCTATCATCATCGTAACTGGTCCATCATTGACAAGTTTAACTTGCATCTGAGATTGGAAGATTCCCTGTTCCACTGAAACTCCAGTATTCTCAAAAGCCCTAGTTACCACATCGAACATACCTTTGGCTTCTTCCGGAGCCATTGCCTCGGTGAAACTGGGCCGGCGCCCCTTTCGTGTATTCGAATATAGCGTGAACTGACTTACTAGAAGAACAGAACCTCCAACATCAACAACTGATTTATCGAATTTCCCTTCGCTATCGGGAAATATCCGTAAATTAATAGTTTTGTCGACGATGTATTCAACGTCGTGCTTCTGATCACCTTTTGTGATGCCAACTAAGACAAGCAAACCTATACCTATCTCACCAACTGGAGAATCATCCACATGGACAGAAGCTGACGTCACTCTCTGAATAAGAGCTCTCAATAATCAATCCTCGGAAGAGGATTTAGAAGATGCTTTAGGAGATGCCTCAGAAGTGGCTTTAGAAGTAGGATCCTTCGATGGTTTAGATTCAGACCCGACACTGGAATCTGACGATGTCGACTTTTCACCCTTACTTTCAGTATTCGCAGATTTATCACTTTGATCAGTGGTTGTAGCATCCCCAGAGTTACCGGACGCGCTACCTTTCTTCCCATAATCGTTGACATACCAACCGCTTCCTTTGAAGACGATTGGTACTGCAGAGAATTGGCGCTTCGCAACAGAACCGCATTCCATACAGGGTTGCTCGACGTCGTCACTGAATTTAAGTCTCAGCTCAAAGTCTGCACCGCATTCTTCACAATTGTAATCGTAAGTTGGCAAACTATCCTCCAACAGGAAAGTTCAAAGAAAAAGCAGGCTCTAATGGACTGCTCCTTCCATTATTCAATCTAGCACTGGCCAATTTTCATGTCAAACCTAATTTGATTTTTTGTCAGAATGCTCAAGAAATTTCAGACAGGTTCATGAACTTCTGCCAATATGTTCAAGTGAATCTGACCATTTTTCCTGTAACAAATTCATGTCCAGATCAATTATATTATTTATCATAAATTTGCCCACTGTGACATCTCCAAGAGGGCAAAACTGGACCTTTCTTTGGTCGCACAGAGTTTTCAATGTACCAACTTTCTCTGGTCCCAAGGACACTATTATTCGCGACTGCGCCTCTCCAAACAAACCTGCATCCCATCTCCCTTGTAATTTGAAGTTTCCCGAGAACCCGATGTCTCCTGCTATCGCGGACTCCGCAAGGGCCACTGCCAATCCACCATCAGAGCAGTCATGAGCAGACTTAATCACATCTAACGATAAGAGGTCTCGGCACACCTCCTGTACAGCCAGCTCCATATCAATGTCTATCGTCGGCATACCTGCAACAATGCCGTGAACTAAAGAAAGATACTCGCTGCCTGCCAAATCCTTGGGGTCTCCGAAAACCCTTTCATCACCAAGAAGAAACACTCTGTCTCCTTCATTTCTAAAGGCTATACCACAGTGACGTGAAATGTTTTTCGTCAATCCCACTGCACCAATTACAGGTGTAGGGTAAATAGGTTCGTTACGGGTCTCGTTATATAAGCTAACGTTTCCGCTTATGATGGGACTATCGAACGCCTCGCTCGCTTCAGCCATCCCGTTAATACATTGCTGAAGTTGATAATAAACGTCAGGCTTCTCCGGGTTTCCAAAATTTAAGCAATTAGTCAACGCGATAGGCTTTGCGCCAGTACACGAGACATTTCTACATGCTTCCGCTACTGAAATCATTCCACCAACGTAAGGATCCAGAAAGCAGAGCCTACCGTTGCCATCAGTAGAGGCAGCGAGTCCTATGTTAGTCCCTTTTACACGCAAAAGCGCCCCGTCATGCCCTGGCGGTATTACAGTGTTGGTCTGAACTTGATGATCGTAACGCCTGAAGACCGAGTGTCTGCTGGAAATATTTGAAGAACAAAGAAGGTCAAGCAACACTTCGGATGGGTCCATATCGGGCAATGCTACAGAATCAAGATCGAAGTTCTGTAACTTTTCAAGGTGATCCGGCTTTGCTGCATGCATGCTGTACATAGGGGGAGTCGTGAGAACTTCGATTGGCAAATTCCCTATAAGCTCCTCATCTTCGTAAATCTTTACTCTCCCGTCAGCAGTCGTCTTACCGACGACAGCACAATCAACCTCCCATCTATCGAAAACTTCCTGCACACAACGTAGGTTTTCCGGTTTAACAGAAATTAACATTCTTTCCTGGGTTTCAGAAAGCATGACCTCATAAGGCTCCATCCCCGAGTCGCGACGAGGTACCCTATCAATATAGAGCTCAATGCCAGAGCCGCTATTAGCTGCACATTCTATTGATGCGCTCGTAAGCCCCGCAGCACCTAAATCTTGAAGCCCCTCTATCAAGCCGGAATGAGCGACCTCCAGACATGCTTCAATTAATACTTTCTCCAAGAAAGGATTCCCGACTTGGACAGTAGGTCTGAGTTCTCTATCATCATCGAATGACCTTGATGCCAATCCGGACGCTCCATGAATTCCATCCCGTCCTGTACCTGAACCGACGAGAAGCAGCAGGGTACCTTCCCCTCCCGCTGTAGCCCTCATCAGATCATCCTTCTGCAGTAACCCGATACACATTGCGTTAACAAGCGGGTTATCTGCGTAGGAATCTTCGAACACGATCTCTCCGCCTATGTTAGGAATTCCTATACAGTTCCCATAACCGGATATGCCCGCTACAACTCCGTCAAAAAGGTATCTGTTCTTAGCATCATCGATCGGTCCGAACCTCAAAGAGTTTAGCAGCGCTATGGGCCTGGCACCCATAGCAAATATATCCCTAACTATTCCTCCTACTCCTGTAGCAGCACCTTCATAGGGCTCTATTGCGGAAGGATGATTGTGTGATTCAATCTTGAAGACGATCGCTAATCCGTCACCTATATCGACTACGCCAGCATTTTCTTCCCCTGCGCTCACAAGGAGTCTTGGGTTATCAGATGCGAATGCTTTCAAAAGAGGCTTGGAGTGTTTATAACCGCAATGCTCGCTCCATAAAGAACCGAATATACCTAATTCTAGATGATTGGGCACCCTCTCTAGGCGTTCTAAAATCATGCTGTGTTCAGTCTCGGAAATCGCTAAATTATCCAGAAGTTGCTTGTTAATTTGCACTCACATAAACCCCAGGGCTTTTAAGATTTCGTCGTTGGTCAGTAGCAGATACATTTCTCAAAGTCAGCTGGGATCGCAACCATCAGAATTGGAGACATTCATAGCTGAGACGGAAGGGGGGCGGCTCGTAATAAAGAACGGAAAATCAGTTCCCCGTCCACTCCACCGAGAAGTGGATCGCAACATCGTTCGGGATGAGGCATCATGCCCATAACATTTCCTTCTGAATTCATAACTCCCGCGATGTTATTAAGTGATCCATTTGGATTGGTATCAGAAGTCATATTGCCGTCCGGCCCACAGTATCGAAACAAAACTTGTTCATTTTTTTCTATCAATTGCAGAGTCTCTGTGTCAGCAAAATAGTTTCCCTCTCCATGAGAAATGGGAACCTTAATTATTTGTCCCTTCTCGGCATTGTGAGAGAAGGGAGTGCTGCAATTTTCTACTCGAAGGTGAGTCCACTGGCATCTAAATTCTAGATGGTTATTTTTTCTCAATACCCCTGGCAGAAGACCAGATTCACACAAAATCTGGAATCCATTGCAAATTCCAAACACTAATCCACCCGATTTCGCAAATTTTTCTAATGACTTCATTACAGGGGAGAACCGTGCGATTGCTCCACTCCTAAGATAGTCTCCGTATGAAAATCCACCTGGGAGAATTAAACAATCGAAACCAGACAGATCAGTTTCTTTATGCCATACATATTCGACCGGTTGTTTGAGAACCTCATCCACAACCGTAAAACAATCGACATCACTCCAAGTTCCCGGGAAAACTATTATCCCAAACCTCACAGTGACTACATCTCCTTTAAACGAGAGGTGACTATAGCACTGACCATCTTCCCATCCGCCCTACCTCGAATTCTTTGCATTATTTCCTTCATGACTTTTCCCATGTCAGAAAAGCCTTTGGCTTCTACTTGACTGATTACCTCGGTTATTACAACTTCTATCTCGTCTTCAGATAGTTGTTCTGGAAGATATCCTGAAATAATTTTTAGTTCCGCCGACTCGCTTTCTACTAAATCACTCCGACCAGCGGACTTGAATGCTTCTATACTATCCCTTCGTTGTTGAGCTTGTTTGGTCATTACAACCAAGACTCCCTCGTCATCAAGGGCCTCTTGCTTCGCTATTTCCGCATTTCGTATTTCAGAAATAATAGTGCGAAGCACGGTTCGCCTAACACTATCTTTGTTACGCATAGCGTCCTTCAAATCACCGTCTAATCTTTCTTTTAGCGAGATAGCCACATTCAGCTCCGTACAACACAATTATTAGTACTTGGATGAGTATAGAATTACGCCTGAAAAGCGTCAATTGCTCGACGTACTCGATAATTTACTCTTAGCGTTAGAAAGAAGCTCAGAAACTCTTTCCTTACCTAGAATTTCAAGCGACTGAAAAAGAGGTGGGGATATTTTTTGTCCGGATGTCGATACCCTAACGGTACCAAGTAATTGGCCAACTTTTAGGTTTTTGTCATTCGCGACTGATCTAAGGACCCGCTCTATCGAGTCGGCCGAATATGGCTCTATGTTTGATAACGCCTCGGCGCATGCGTCCAGAATCGATATAGTCCCTTGGACATCCATGTCATTCTGGATCAACTGACCTTTATCATAGTTAATAGAATCTTTGAAAATAAAGGCTACCAGTGGAGCGGCGTCATTTAATGTTTTCAACCTCTCTCTTACCAGAGAGGCGATTGCCTCGGTCTCGTCAATTGATGGAAGTCGTTCAAATTCATTTGGGGGGAAATCTTTCCAGTATTGGTACAATATGTCCCCCAGTTCTCGGGTTTCCATATTTCTAATGTAATAGCCATTCATCCAATCCAATTTTTCTCTATCGAAAACTGCTCCTGCCGCGTTAATACGACTGGGATCAAAGTGCTTAACTATATCTTCCCTTGAGATAATGTCAGTTTCTCCGTCAAGTGACCATCCCAGCAAACTCAAAAAATTCATCATCGCATCCGGCAGGTATCCCATCTTCCTGTATTCTAAAACCGACGTCGCACCGTGACGTTTACTGAGTTTTGACTTATCGGGGGCAAGAATTGTGGGCAAATGTGCGAAAATCGGCGGTTGCCATCCTAAAGCACGATAGATTTGAATATGTCTCGGAACGCTCGAAACCCATTCCTCGCCTCTTAGAACATGGGTAATTTGCATATGCTTATCATCAACTACTGAAGCTAGATGATAAGTTGGAAATCCGTCAGCCTTTAGAATAATAAAGTCGTCAACTAGTGCATTTTCAAATTCGATCCGCCCACGTACCAGATCCTCAATCTTCGTAATACCGCCGGTAGGCATTGCAAACCTGATTACGCTTGAATCTGCAGATGATTCTAGCTCCGCACTTTCTTTTTCACTTAGCCCTCTACATTTTCCGTCATAACCTAGCCTTGAAAGTTTTTGTCTTCTCTGTTCTTCTCGAAGCCTTTCTAAACGCTCCTCTGTGCAATAGCATTTGTAAGCATCCCTTGTCTGAAGCAATAATTCAATTGCCTTATCGTAATAGTCGAGTCTCTCGGACTGGACATACGGACCAAATGGTCCGTCCTTACCCAAGCCTTCATCCCAATCCAATCCCAGCCATTCAAGAGAATGTTTCTGGAGGTCAGTTGCACCATCCACAATTCGCGCTCGGTCAGTGTCTTCAACACGAACAATAAATTTTCCGTCAGTATGCCTGGCAAGCAGCCAGTCAAATATAGCAGTTCTGATATTGCCAAGGTGAGGCTCACCGGTGGGACTAGGAGCATATCTGACTCTGGCTCTGTTCGGGATTACCAATACTGGGTTACTACCTAAATTGATTTTCTAAATTCTGTCAGTAGTTGTTAAATAAAGTTGTCCCTAAAATATTAACATTATGTGTTTCGAACGTTAATTCTCTTAATCCTAAACTAAGGAATTCAGGAAGCACCCTAAATCTGACGACAATGGGGATCTAAACTCGACTTTCTTACCCGTGAAGGGATGCATGAATGCCAACACTGTGGAGTGTAGAAACTGTCGAGAGATACCGGAAACCGCTCCTCCATAGAGGTCATCGCCAGCGACGGGGTGTCCTATTGAGGACAAGTGGACTCTAATTTGATGCGTCCTTCCTGTTAATAGCCTCACCTGTAGAAGATCAAAGTTACTCAGTCTATTTATGACGGTGTACCGTGTTATGGATTCCCTCCCCTCTTCAACGACAGCCATCCTTTGCCTATGGTAGGGGTCTCTCCCAATAGGAGCATTGATATCTGCCTCTGGCCTTTCAAGCGTTCCTTTTACAAGAGCCTCATATATTTTAGTGACGGTTCTGCCTGCAATTTGATTTGAAATGTCGGCATGGGCGGCACCATTCTTCGCAACAAACATTACAACAGAAGTATTGCGATCTAATCGATGAACTATGACTGGCCTATGCGACCCACCAACTCCTTTTATATCGGGCCATCTGCTCATAATGCCGTTAACGAGAGTGCCATCAAGGTGACCGGGTCCAGGATGTACGGGAAGGCCATAAGGCTTGTTGATCACCAATATGTGATCGTCTTCATGTATCACGTCAAGCTTTATATCCTGGGGTTTGATACCTGAAGCGGCCGCGATCGGAATGCTGACATCAACGTGTTGCCCTTTTTTTAACCTTGTAGAGGGTTTTGCTACTTTACCATCAAGCAAAACATTTCCATCTAGGATCAATGAGGCAGCATTCGTTCTGGAAACACCCGCCATATTTTCGGACACGAAGCGATCCAACCTTAGATCAAGATCATCCTCTTCGTACATTAAATGCTCTGCCAAATTCAATCCGGATTTTCTTCGTTGGTAGAGTCAGGCTTAATCCATCCGAGTCTCTCGCCAAAAAGTAAGATTGTTACCAAAAGAGCCATGCCAATTGATATCGCGGAATCGGCTAAATTAAATGCAGGCCACCATCCGACACTAATAAAATCTATAACTGCCCCATCCTTGAGCCGGTCAAACAAATTCCCTACTGCCCCACCTACAATCATCCCCAGTGATAACCGTAGCCATATTACGGTATTGTTCTGCCGGTGAAACAAATACAAAACCAAGGCGATGCCAAGCACAGACGCAACGATAAGAAAATTTGTGAATCCTGTAAATAGGCCAAACGCAGATCCTGTATTTAGTCCATGAACTATTCGAAAGAATCCGTCATCAGGCCAGGAAGTCCCAACAGCCACTGATGACCGAATAATTTCTTTCGATACCCGATCCAGAATGAACACTATTATCAGTAGTGAGTAGAATAGCCAGTCTTTATACCAAGGCATTAAAATCTCGGGGGTAAATTAGCTCCACTTAAACGACTCCGATCCTACAAAGTAGTCCTTCCGTTGAGACCATGAACCAAATAACACACTAGATGATACCTGTTTTGAGCCAGGTTCCCCTAGCAAAATACGCAAAGAAGGCTGCTGACCTTAAAACATTTCCTATTACTATGCCCCAGGGGACACCGGCAGAATCTAGAGGAGTGTAATAAGCGAGAGCCATAGCAATGGGAACTTCAATTAACCACATAGTGACTAGGGTGATAACCATGGGTGCCAAAGTGGCACCTGTGCTCGCAATTCCTTGTGTGAAGACCTGCACAGAACTCATTGGAAATGTAGCAAAAGCAAGGATCAAGATCCATGTTGAAGTGTGAGCAATAAATTCTGGAGAGTCACTGAAGAACGCAGCTATTTGTTCAGGGACGGTTATAAAGAGAGTCATGGCTATAAGACTCATCCCAGCAGAGTAGATAATCGCCCACCCTATTGAACTCTTTGCGCGTTCTGCGTGTCCGGCTCCTAGATTTTGACCTGCCAACGCGCACCCGGCTCTCCCGAGTCCTCTGCTAGCATGGTTAACAACATTCTCAGCTCTCCTTGATAGGGCGAATGCAGCGGCTGGGCCATCTCCAAAAGAAGCTACCACTATTAACAAGATCAACTGCGAAGAGGACCTCTGCATACCTGTCAGAGCAGCAGGAGCTCCAATCCGTATAAGCCTCCACATTAGTGAAAAGTCCACTCGATAGCTGGCAAAGGTAAGCTTAAGACGGGAGGTGCCTTTGAATAAAACCGTGAAGTTTATCGCCGCTCCTAAAGTCTGTGCCAGTACATTAGCCATGCCAGCGCCAGCTAGTCCCATTTCCGGAAATTTAATCCATCCGAAAATCAAAAATGGAGAGAGTATCAGGTGAATTACCCTGCTCACGGTAGCCGCCTTTAGGGGAGTTATACTGTCTCCGGCGGCCTGAAGGGAACCTCCAGTCAATCTTTGGAATGACATGAATGACATCGCTATGAACTGTAATTTCATGTATCCAGAAGTCATAGCGACAACATCGCCACTCACCCCAACGAGTCCCAATAGATTATCGGTGAAAATGATCCCTGGTATCCCTATTATCACGCTCCATAACGCGGTGAGGATTATTGACTGCGTCAGTACATGGTTTGCATAAGCAATATCACCGGCACCGACTGCGCGGGAGACCATTGCCCTCATGCTGGCATCGAGACCCATCCTAGCGGTCATTAGCATCATGATATAAGTCTGGGAAACGCCCAGACCGGCTATCGCCTTGTATCCAACACGTCCCGCCCAAAACAGGTCTGCGAGCTGGTCAACGACACTCAAAAAACTCTCAGCCATCTGAGGCCATGACAAGTACCAGAGGTTGCGAGGTATGTTGCCCTTAGTCAGGTCTCGAACACGCATTCCAGATCGTTTCTCCTGACTGCCATTCGGAGATTTTGAATTTTCTTTTTTGTGAAATACTTTCAAGTTTTAATCCGTCCCGTACTTCCCGATACGACTTTTCCTGCAGAAAGGCGGGGTGTATAAACTTACGTGTTTGGCAAAAACCCTAAGTCGAAACTAGCTTGGATATCTTTGGTTTTCGGGCCAGAATCATTACGAATGCACCCATAAAAGTTATCAAAGAGTAGGTCACAAACGGGATCGTATAACTATGGTAATTATCAAACATCCAGCCTGCCCATACGGGAGCTATAGCCATTAACACACCGTTGGGGAGCATTGACCATCCCATAATTGTCGCAAAAGACTTCCTTCCGAAGTATTCACCCCGTATTGCAGTCATCAGCGGGCTTCGCCCTCCGAAAGCTATGCCGTAGAGAACAGCAAACAGGATTGCGATAGGAAATGCATTAGCAAAAGCTAGGACGAGCGTCGATATCCCCTGCAGGATCAGGAACAGGATTATCAAATATTTTTTTGACATGCGATCCCCTAACCAGCCTGACAAAAAAAGGCTAGGAAGCGCTACTGCCGAATATGTCGTCTCAACAACACTGGCCGTAGTTAGGCTCAGTCCCATATCAGTCAAACGAGGAGTGAGATGAAGCGATAGGGTGGCTATTGAAACAGTTGATGAAATGTGTGCCACTGTCAATATCCAAAATACCGGAGCGCTTAAAGCCTGACGAACAGTGAAACTAGCCTCCTCCTGACCTATTTGTTTTAGTGATTCCTTTGAGGATAGTACTAGTTCCTCAGACTTTCTCTCCGATTTTTCATCTGACAGACCGTCAGGTAATAACCCCATATCCTCAGGCCTATTACGAAGAATTCGGACACATGGGATAGCAACACATATCAAAATAACTCCAAGGAATAACGCCGTCGTTCGGAAACTTGCAGCCATGCCTAGAGCATAAACAGGAAGAAGGAATCCCGCGATGTTCATACCAGAACTTGCCCCGGCAATAGCAATCGAACGTTTGCGATTGAACCAACTGTTCAGAACTGACATTACAGC
Source organism: uncultured Dehalococcoidia bacterium (assembly GCA_964652755.1). Classification (GTDB taxonomy): domain Bacteria; phylum Chloroflexota; class Dehalococcoidia; order Lucifugimonadales; family UBA826; genus UBA11795. Next base: position 7,166 of record CAZZBP010000012.1, on the reverse strand, counting down.
AAGCCAGCCGCCTATACCCGACCCGAGGGTAATTATGATAAAGACCAAGTAAAAGTGCCAAATATTTTGTATAAATGAGAATAGTACAAACCCGATCGCCATTATTGAGAACCCAACAAGAACCATTCGTCGTGCGCCTATTTTATCGATCAGAAATCCTTCAAGTGGCCCAAGGGCGGCGCCTTCCACTCGACTGAACAGTGTTCCAAGCGATATCTGTGTCCTTGTCCATGCAAATTCTTTTTGCAGGACTACCATCATGACACCCAGACCTCGGAACACGCATAACGACATCAAAGTTAGAAGAAAAACACCTACACCAACAAGCCACCATCCGTAAAAAATACCACCTGTTCCTGCCGGGGTTTCCTGCTTTTTTTTTGGCGACTTGTGAAATGGGTTTAGTGGACTAGACATCGTGAAAATAGTACCAGACACGGTCGCGAAAATGCCCTGATATAATGCCGATTCCTAACTTGAAACAAGCTGAACGACCTTACGGAGATACTTAGAAAACCTTCATGAAAATCATCGGTCTCAAGGTTTGGGTTACTCGTCAAGAACCTGGTAGAAGGAGCTTAGTATTTCTTCGAAATGATACTCATGTAGGAATTACAGGGCTATACAAGATTAGTGCACTATCAGAATCTCTCTACGTCCGGGTTGGCCCGCATGATGCGGAGCGACCCATAAACATACTTGCTGGGGCTCACACAATGATGACTGTGCTAATTTTTTTTAAGCTTGCGGTAAACCCCGTAAGCCTGAACACATTGAATTCCATGATCGATGAACCGCTCAACATTTACGATGGAAAGATTCAATTGCCAACGCGTCCAGGCTTGGGAATAAATCTAGATGAAGAGTTCATTGAAGCCCATCTAGACAACGACCGGAAGTAGTTTCTATGCCAGGATACAAATTCACATGTTCATCCTGTGGATGGACACATGATCCATCATCAAAGTTGCTTAGTTGCAGTGTTTGCGAGTCCCCACTCGATGTCAAGTATCTCGGTGATTTATTGCCGTCAGTACTGCCCAAAGGGTGGAACGGCCCACCAATACCACTCCCGATAGATCATCAAGAAAACTACCTCACTCTTGGTGAAGGAAATACTCCTGTAGTCAAATTGCAGAAGATTTACGACCTTGTAGGTGTCGAAGTTTTTGCCAAATTTGAGTTCCTAAACCCGACGGGCTCCTTCAAGGACAGGGGGTCGTCAATTATGATTTCGGTATTGAAATCAATGGGTATTACAGAACTTGTCGAAGATTCTTCTGGGAACGCGGGGGCTTCCGTATCGGCCTATTCCGCTTTGGCAGGAATCACAGCAAATATATTTGCTCCAACCACTGCACCCGACCCAAAGATCAGTCAAATCAAGGTATATGGTGCAGAAACACACCTCATTGAAGGAACACGGGACGACACAACAGAAGCGGCGATTCGATTTGCAAGGGAGAACTCACTTCCATACGCCTCTCATAACTTGAGTCCGTTTTTCATCGAGGGCACCAAGATTTTTGCGTATGAGATTTTCGAACAATTTAATGGGAATCTGCCAACAGATGTAGTTATTCCTGTAGGAAACGGTTCATTGTATCTGGGCATGTGGAAAGGGTTGATTGAGCTTGAGGAAAAAGGGTTAATAGGAACTTTACCTAAACTCCACTGCGTCCAATCGAAGTCGGTAATGCCAATCGCCGCCGCCTTCGAAGGCCGGGATTGGGCTGTCTCCGATTTGAAAGCGACGGTTGCAGGAGGAATTGCAGTTGCCACACCTCCTAGATTACATCAGGTAATAGAAGTACTTCGAAAGTCTGAAGGTACCGCAGTTACGGTCAACGAAAAGGAAATTAGTTCCTGGCATGCCTATCTACCGGCCAGTGAAGGAATTTATGCCGAACCAACTTCCGCAGCAGCATTTGCCGGTGCCAAAAAACTTGTGGAATCGGGAACAATCAATGCTGGGGCACGTATATTGATTCCTGTTACAGGATTCGGCTTGAAAGATTCCCCTACAGTCTAGTCACTATAAATACTTCGATAGGGCGTGTTGAAGTCCTGTAAGAGCTCCCTCGATAGTTCTATCTTCCATACAGTAGGAAAGTCGAAAATAACCTGGAAGTCCAAATCCTCTGCCTGGAACAGCCAACACTTTCTGTTCTTTCAGTTCATCAACGAATTGCACATCGTTTTCATTCGGGGACTTTGGAAACATGTAGAACGCACCCTGAGGTCTAACAACTTCATAACCCATCTCTAATAATGCACTGTGAAGAAAATCTCTCTTTCTCTGATAAATACCGACGTCAACAGTAACCGACTGCAGGGAAATGACGATATGCTGAATAAGGGCTGGGGCGTTTACGAAACCGAGGGTTCGGTTGCAAAATACCAAGGCATCTACAAGCTCTTCCCTATCCACATATCCTGGATGAACAGCTATATAGCCTATTCGCTCTCCGGGAAGGGCAAGATCTTTGGAGTGGGAGGTAGCTACTATACTACGTTCATGGTGCCTGAAAATATGAGGATATTCGATGTCGTCGTAAATTAGTCTACGATAAGGCTCGTCACTTACCAGATAAATCTGTGTACCAAATTCTCTCTCTTTTTCTTTGATTATGTCGGCAAGTTCAGCCAATACTTTGAAGGAATATAAAACACCTGTCGGATTGTTTGGGGAATTGACTAAAACCCCACGGGTTTTTTCTGTGATTGCATCTCGAAAAGCTTGCATTGAAGGTAGAAAATCGTCGTCTGGTGGCACCACTTTACAAGATGCTCCATGGTTATCAGCATAAAACTGATATTCGACGAAATAGGGAGCGAAAATGACGAAGTTATCGCCTGGATCCAAAAGTGCCTTCATGACTACATTAAGAGCTCCCCCTGCTCCGCAGGTCATCACAATTTCCGAAGACTTGAAGTCCAGTCCCGTCTCCAGAGACAATTGATCCGCTACTGCAGCCCGGGTTGCTGGTAGTCCAGCATTGGGCATGTATCTATGCATGCCCGTGATAGGTTCCTCTGCTATACGTTTCAACTCTCTAAAAAACTCCTGTGGAGGAGAAACAACTGGGTTTCCTAGCGATAAATCAAAGACATTATCTTCCCCGTACTGCTGCTTCAGTGAGATACCCTCTTCGAACATTTTTCTGATCCATGAGCCTTGCTCCATGAAATTTCGTATCTTATTAGAGACTGCCATGATTACCTCTTTAACAAATGTGCTCCACGCCTGTTATTTGCAATCTAATTCCGTGATTCTAAACCTGATAATGCCTCAATCAGTCGCTCCAATGTATCTACTCCCATTCGGCCTGGGATTCTAAGTGCAATGTCTCCCGCTTGGTCGATTACGATAAAGAAAGGAAAAGAATTGACTCCGAATATATCAGCAATTACAGAATCTGGATTATCAACTATCACCGGCACGGACCAATTCTCATTCTCGAACCATTCATGAGGTGGGTAATTAGCCTTGGAACTATCAATAGCAGTGGCTAATGACATGACACGGACGGTTTCTGGTAGCCCCTCATCACTGAAGTGTTTCGTCAGTTCTCTTACTTCATTCCTGCAATGAGGACACCAGTGAGCTAAAACCATCAGGATCGTAGTGGGTCCTTCTCCACCAATAAAGACTGACGTTCCATCTAGAAGCACGCTTTCTATAACGGGGGATTTAAGACCGACAGCGGGATCAAATTTCTCTCTCAGATAGGGCAGTGGGAATCCCTTTACCTCTACATGAACGCTTTCATAGAATTCAGGATCAGAATACGCATTCCAAACTGCCTTAGTGCTAGAGGCAAGAGATGGTACCGGAGAGGGAGTAGTTGTAACCAAGACAGTTTGTACCCTAATCTCTTCAGCAGATGAGGGTGCAGGAGTAGGAGTAAAGGTTGGATAGGGAGTATCGGTAGGCAGCGGCGTGTTTGCTTGAGGTGTTGCATAGGTGTAGCCCACTGTCTCCCGAGTAGAGACAGATTCCGGCTGGGCATCGCAGGACAACAGTGTCATAACCAGTAATGAAACAAAACTGATTCGACTTAGATGGTCACAAAATAACCAGAACAAGAGCTTTTACTGCGCCGTAATTCCGCCGTCTATAACCAATTCGGACCCAGTAACGTACCTCGATTCATCAGATGCTAGATACAAGACGCCAAATGACACATCACGAGAAGTAGCGATAATATTCAATGGGGTGCGATCTAACTGTGCCTGGCGGGCTTCAGACGTACATATGAGCCTTTCCGTCATATTTGTCTCAATGATCCCGGGATGCACCGAATTGCAACGTATTCCCTCTGGTCCATATTCGACAGCAATTGATTTCGACAGTAGCCTGACAAGTCCTTTGCTAGCACCGTAGGCTGTAAACCGAGATCCGATTAACCCAGCCACTGATGATATGTTTATGATGGAGCCTCCGCCTGAGTCCCTCATTGCAGGTATAGCCGCCTTTATACCGAGGAAAACTCCTTTAGAATTAACTTCCTGGATGTCATCCCAATCGGAACTCTCTGTTTCTTCTAATCCTTTCATAATGAGAATTCCTGCATTATTCACCAAAATATCAAGTTTCCCATAGGAAGAAACTGCCTTGGTTACAGCCTTCTCCCAATCATTCTCTTTTGTGACGTTTAGATGTATATATTGAGCGGTTCCGCCTGATTCGTTTATTTCCTCTTGGAGTTTTCGACCTTCTTCTTCCAGAATGTCACCAAATACTACTGACGCCCCTTCTTCAGTGAATAACTTGGTTTCATCTGCTCCCTGCCCTCTGGCGCCCCCAGAAATTATGGCTACTTTACCTTGCAATCTACCCATAAAATCTTCCCCCGTAACCGATTCCTAAATATTTAGACAAATGCAAGAATATGCAAAAACCTTATTTGTGGGAGTTTATGTTAGCAGAGAGGCGGCCATCACATTAACAGTCAGACGGAACTAATTTAGGGATCAACCTTGCCTATAAAATACGGGCATGAGTTAATAACATTGTGGTTTACCTCGATGATATCTAAACTTTGATTATTACCTATACCCTTGGCCCTTCTATGGGAGCTTGAGCAATTTTTCCTTGACTACCTCCTCCAGAGTGCCCGACAATTGAGGGCGCCAGTTTTTCTTTGGGAGGGACTGG
>CAZZBP010000012.1:0-1995 GCA_964652755.1 uncultured Dehalococcoidia bacterium | reverse complement strand
TCGGATTTATCAAGAAAATTATTTACAAATAACGAACACTTAATTTTCTATTCGTAGGTTTTAAACTTTTATGATTTTCCTTAGGTGTTATTAGGAGCTTTTTATAAATTTTCTCAGATTTCCTGTTGATCCTTGACGATGTTACGTATGTAAAAGACAATTAGTTCGTTATGAGTATTGAAGTATCGACTTCATTTATTCCGTTTAGTAGAAACTTTTTTTAAGTTTCATATTGAGAATTACGTATTATTTGGGCCCGTAGCTCAGTGGTTAGAGCGGTCGGCTCATAACCGATTGGTCGCAGGTTCGATCCCTGCCGGGCCCACCAAACCTTGGAGTTAGCCAACTTTGAAGAAGTTCCCTTTTGTTGTATTTCCCTTTTTAGCTGTGATTGTCGGCCTTTTTTACATGCAGTCGACATTTGTATCTGCACACGGTGATATGAGGGAAGTTTTTAAAGGTTCTGTCGACGGGTATGGAATTTCAGTAAAAACAATACCTCATGAATTGGCTGTAGGTCAGGCTCATTTTACGATCGAACCTACTGAACTTGAATCTGGAAAACCTATCGTGGAAGCGCTTGTTACGTTACTTGTTCATCTTGAAAAAGAGGCTTTCAAGTCTCGGGCGGTTAATTCGCCTTCGTCTCCTACTATGTATGATGCTAATTTAACTTTTTATCAGGAAGGGACATGGGCCGCTGAAGTAAAGATAGAGACTATTCCTGGTGAAGAATCCAGTGTGTATTTTCTTTTGGATGTTAGCGGAGAAAGTATTGTGTCTGGAACTGAGGCTGGGTTGTTTTTCATATTCGTATTTGCAGTATTAGTTTTTGGTACTGTTGCTCTCATATTCAGATACAAACCAAAGCCGGGTCGGGTAGACTGATCTAGTGTAATCGGCCATTTTGGGACTCAATATCCTCAACCAAAGAAGCATTAAATTTTCCGCCTTTTTCGTAATACGTAATTGATATCGGATCTCCGATTAACATATGTTGCCTCATATGAGATGGGGTAAATGAACCTAGAGAACCTGTAACTTCAAATCGCATCACTTTCCCTGAATTTGTCTCAATTTCAAACCAGTCGACATTAAGTAGATTTGCCGCGGATAAATTGGTTACATATCCCTCAATAATTTTTTCATTTTGTGTGTCGTCCGATTGTGTACATGAAGTAAAAATCAGCAACGCTATGACTAATATCGTATAGAACCTATTACGCATAAAAAAATTATTTACTTAACTATTGTTTGTTGGCATTAATGATCTGAATTTTTTGTCGAAAAAGTGAACTCGTTTCTCATTGACCAGAGGGCGACGGATGTCTAATTTCTAAAGTGGACGGAGGTACCAAATGAAATTATTGATCCAAGCTGGCTTTCTTGCAATATCTTTAATCATCGGAATGGCTACCACGACGGCAGTTTTTGCCGACGATGGTGCTGGTAATTCTGCAAACAGAATGAATATTTTGATGCTGGATATGGATGTTACAACCGAAGATTCTGGTAAAAATACCGTTGAATCTTTTATGGGATTGTTATCAACTTTCGGGGCCAGTGATCATTATTATCTATCGGCAATGGATAAACCTGAGGTGTTTTATGGTCCCTACAAAGCAGGCGACATAAATTTCTCCAACATCGGAGTCGCACTTAATACCCTTGCTAATACTCACCAGGACGGCTTAGCTGTTGATATGCCAGCTGCTTTATCAGAGGCTTACAACTTTTTTGCTCTGGGAGCTGCTCCTGTAGGGTCCACTTTATACCTTGTTGGGCAAGGTGAAATTGAATCGGATTCCACATACGCTGCTAAATACCTTGACCCGTTATCGGATTTGTTTTCAGAAAATGATTGGAAAATCACAGGTGTTATTACGGAAAATTCTTCTGTAAGTATGGTTAATGTATTAGATAGAGTTTCAAGTAATACCGGTTCTGAATCTTATCTGTTGAATGCGACTGGAGGATTGAAAGAGATCACTGATT
>CAZZBP010000011.1:0-38032 GCA_964652755.1 uncultured Dehalococcoidia bacterium | reverse complement strand
GAAGTCAGGGGCAATGTAAAAACCCTTGTGGCGCCGATGTAGAAATCACAACAATCCTCGCCCTTCACTGAACCTATCGCGGCCTACGCTTCCCCAGTCTCCAAGTATTGTTTGAGCGCTTCCTTTGACATACCAGAAATACCAAACTCTACGGGGCCTCGACCTCCTGTCCAACCATCAAAACCCATCACGACACTACCTAAATCAACGATAGAGTCTATTATGGGCGTGTCTATCCCAAATTGCTTGCCAATTTTGCTCCAAGCGGCTATTCCATACGGAATATCTTCCGTTAACCAGCGACTATCAAGGGAACCCGGGGCTTTTAACCTTGTTAGCATATGACTTCCGTTGATAGCTTCCCATATTGAACCTTTGGGTCCAAACCCCGCGTCATGGAAAGCCTGTCCCACGGGTGTCAAGTCGTAGCCCAATGCCGAACCAATTGCAAGTCGCTCGGAATCAACCTTCTCAATAACCTTAGCCACGGAAGAGGAAACGCCTTCCTCATAGAAATAAAACTCTCCCCTTGAGTACTCCACCCTTCCAGCATTCATGAGAACTCCCGCAGGATGGACCACAGGATTCATAGAAGATAACCCGCATTCCATAACATCCTTATACGGAATGATACCGGGAAATAAAGCACGTACTTGATTAGCCACATCATCTGTCTTAAAAGCGGGAAGAACTCCCAGTCCGAGACCTGTAACTTCTCCCCATATGATCGCCCCAGCTTCGGACGTCTTGCGGCACACATAAGGCGCAGTATCTACTTCCCCTACGGTTATATCCGAAACTCCAAATTCTGCCGCCAGTGCCGAGAATTCCATGGCACCAAGTGTTCCTGGCATGATAAGCACAGTGTGGTTCTTTGTGAGATAGGGTCCACAGAATTCTGCAAACGGCCGGTGAGCGTATGCAGGCACTATTAATAAAACAGTGTTTGAGAAGTCAAAAGCTTCCTTCGGGTCAAGCGTAACTTTAGATATTGGCGCTGGACCTTTCTCCATAACCCCATCTAGATCTATCTCTTTAACCCGAGCGATTTGTTCAACTGATTGAGCAAAACTCGGGTGTTCAAGCAAACATATTTCATTACCCATATGGCTCAGCTGAGCCGCTACTGAAAATGCAGTATTACCACCACCAAGAATCGTTACCTTCTTTCCAGACATCTTAATTCTTATCCACCTAAGAACATATCGAGAATATTTCCTGCCCGTCCGCTACGTCGTTTAAAAAACTCTGTGTATCCGCAGCTATCGCAAGTGATGTGTGAAAACTGTTGGTTCTGGATATCTAAGAATCTTGATAATCCCCCACCCGTCGTTCGGATTGTACCGGTCTCATACGATCCATTATGGCACTTGGGACAGTCATATTGTGTAATCGTTTCAGGTTCATTTTGCATAATTCCCTCCTGTTACAACATGTCGATGATACTCTATCTATAGTTCAGTCTCTGGACTACCTCTTTTTCTGAAGCCAGTCTCGTTCAATAAAACAGTCACCGCAAGAGATACTAACAATACGATAAGAGATACGTTAAACACATCATCTATCGCACCACTTAAACTACCTTTCATAATATCCACTACATTCACCAAAGTATCCGATGGGACATTTAACCCGAGATTTTTAATCGTTTCCGTCCCAGCCTCGAAGTCAACAAGGGCGCGGGGGTTGCTTTTCAGATTTTCAAGAACAGTTTGGGGCATGGCAATTCCGGCTTGGTCAATATCTGATTCCAGCCTTGTCACGAAACGGGATGATAAAACTGATCCAAGAGTCGAAAGACCTATTAAGCCTCCTATTGTTCTTGCAAATTGAGTCAGACTCGTCGCAGCTCCAATAGAATCACGTGGAGTGAAGTTTTGAACCGCAATTGTGAGAGTTGGAAAAGTCGAACCCAACCCGAATCCTAGAACAACTATGTACACCACTGCCCTTACAAAGCTCGCTTCGTCTCCAAGTGTTGTAAAGAGAAATACACCAACTGCGAGAATGAATATGCCAACTAGTGCCTGGATTCTAAAGTAGCCTCCTGTTCTTGATAACACTTGGCCAGATAGTGTTGCGCCAAATACGACACCCAACATCATCGGCGTTAGAAAAGTCCCGCTGCTGGTTGCAGATGCCCCAAGCACTCCTTGGAAATAAAGAGGAACAAATATAATGGCCCCAAACATTGCAAACCCTGTAAGGAGAGTGAGGACAAGCGCTATTGAGACCATCCTCTCCTGAAACAAAGCTAGCTCAAGAGTAGGATTTGGGGCTTTTAATTCCGCCACAATAAGAACGGCGGATGCTACAACACCTATAGAGAGTACGCCAACGACCTGCGGCGATCCCCATCCGTACTGTACCCCCCCCAAGACAATCCAATCATCAATCCAACTACGGCTATGACCAAAAGTGTCATGCCAACATAATCGATTCTACGTTTTATGGGATCCGTTGCACCTTGGTTGTCCGGAAAGTACTTGATCAGGAGAAAAATAACCGGACCGGCCAACGGCACGTTCACAAAAAAAACCCAATGCCACGAAAGATTATCCGTCAAGAAGCCTCCCAGAGTCGGGCCTATGACGGATGAAAGTCCGAAGCAAGCGGCCAACATCCCCATGTACTTACCCCTCTCCTCCGGGGGAAACAGATCGGCTATTACTATGAAAGTCACTGCCATGATGGTCCCACCGCCTAGTCCCTGAAGGACTCTGAACAATATAAGTTGAGTCATGTCACGGCTAATCCCACAAAGGATAGACCCAATGATGAAAACAAAAACAGACGTCACGAAGATCCACTTTCTTCCATACATGTCGGATAGACGTCCGACAATTGGTGCCGCGGTCGTTGATGCAACCAAGTATCCCGTGGTTATCCATGTATATCGGTCAAAACCGCCGAGATCGGCAATAATACGTGGCGTCGCAGTACTTACTATGGTTTGGTCCAATGCAGCCAGGAACATCGTCAGCAACACGCATGATAATGTCACTATTACCCGGGCACGAGGGAGTGGTTGAAATTGCTGAGGCTGAGAATTTACCCGCTCTTCCGGCATACAAACTCCTACGTTACTTGACCTTCTTCCAAGTAGTTACCCGATCAAGAACATTGGGAATTTTACGCCGAGACACCGCAGGAAAGTAACACATATTTACCTAAATCAATTTTGAAGCGTAGGGTTAGCTAATCAAAGGCTGAGCTATGATCCACAAACTAACCGCAGTATAAAAAACCATGAGGACGAGCATCGGATATTGACTACGAACAGCTATGTTATGCCTTCTTACACTTCTCAGAGCTATCACATGGGCCGTAAAGACAGAAACTATATGCCCTAGAACCAAAGCAGCGACTGACACAATCCAAGCAAAACGGGCATCAACCAAACCTATGTTTGGTTTATAGCCCATCGTGCCGAATAGATTCCACTCAAAGCCCGGGAAAACACCCTGCATACACGCAAAGCCTGTCCAATCGCTCAGGCCGCAACCGAAAGGGTTAGAGATAAGAGGGACTATCTGTTGTCCTGTTATTAACAGGAAAGATATGTAGTGAGAAAGATTATAAGCCAACGCAATTGGCACAAGTGAAAACACAAACTTACGAACCACCTCAGGTTTCGTCATCGAGTTTCCCGACATCCTTGAGACCGTTCCACATACAAAGATATATACTCCGGCAAAACCTACCGGAATAAATAAAGTCCCCAAGGATTCAATAGTCACTGCTGCCGCACCTGGCAAAGGATCAATTAAGGGCCACAACACGTTTTGTACAGCTATCCATGCCGCAGTTTCTGACAATCCATCGAAAGTAACCGTCGCCAGAGCGGTTATATGGAAGGCAACTAAGGCATTTGACACACTCTCGCCACGGGACAATCCGACGGCCCATGGCCGAATTGATACTTGTCTCAATTCCGAAGACCCGTCAAGGTCTCCAGATAATTCCCAACATTCGTAACAATCAACACAATCGAGGACAATACGATCATCTGAACACCCTGACTGACACAGTGAACATATATCCACATGTTCACTGTGTCTCAGTATTCGAATTTCTGTTGGAGAAAATCGCGCAAAGAGAGCAAACAGCACGGCGAACGGGTCTCCTCTTTTTAACCATGCATATTTGCCAAATAAGAACATACCGCACCATGTGTAGACGGAATAGATCAGAACTAAAACAGATAATGTGAAAGGTCGCGAACTACCAGGGTAGGCATTTTCAATCCATGCGAATAACAGAAACCCCGCGAGCGCCGGCCAAGAATCAAGACTAGATGGCCAACTAAGTGGCGACCGTCTTAAATAACCGTCTTTACAGAAACCTTTTTCATACCATTCAAATACGACCTGCCAAGGGTTTGCAATTGCCCACACATTCCCTATCAAAGCTACGACAAAGCCGACTCCTACCCACCAAATAATCCAAACAAACGTCGGGGTGAAATTATCTAATGCATCTCCTGTCCCATAGAGTCCTGCCGTCACCGTTAAGACTAATAACAAGACAGACAAGAAACCCGCCAACCGGCTAAGAATCCGAGCTAACACCCTGAAAGCTACATTGCTCCAAAGGTTAACTCGCAAATACTCGAATTCTCTTCCCTCCTGCCGCATAAACCAGCCGATTACCACGAATGAGACAGCGACCGTAGCCGCGGCTCCAAGCAAGAAGTAATTTAATGGGATAGGAAGGTCATACCTCTCACCAAATCCATGAGCTTGCGCAGACGACCAAAAGATCACAAATCCTACCAAGGCAATGGTCAGAGCACATATCACCTTCAGCTTACTCATAACAAATAGAAACTCCCCTTAATGGTCAATTCCCTTACGGGCGAACTTCTATAGCCACTAGGGTTTTTTCCTCTTCTTCATGTACATCTTCTTTAACGGAACCGCCATGATTAGAGGCTGGTGGAAATCCACTTGTCAGACGTACTTTCTCATCCTTTTCTATTGTCCATTCGACAGTCGCACCCGGTTTTACGGTCACTTCAGCCGGCCGATACATATGAGAAGAATCTGCCACCTTGATGGCAACTATTCCTTCTCGACCATGATGTTTTGAAACAACAATAAGGGCGCTTTGATCGTGGGCCATGTGATCGTGATATGGGAGTTCAGTATCTCCCATGTCTGGCGGGATAATATAAGAAAACGTGTCTCCCTTAACAAGCGTTTTCGATTCAAAAAGATCTCCATGCCCATCGTGTTTATTCGAATTCATGCCACTGGATGTGTGGCCAGAGTGCGAATGATCACCTTCATCCGTTGGCTGATGAGATGTAATCAGGAATCTACCTGTAGCATTTGCATTAAATTCCATAACCGCCTCTCCTCCTTTTGGAACATCCTCCTTAATATCGTATCCGTGAAGATGCACCGTAAGATCCTCATCTGAGGTGAATGATATTTTCACATCATCACCTTTATTAATAGATACTTTGTCTTCTACTCCCGACGCCTCGCCACCTTTAATTTGAACATTTATATGTCTGACTTCAGATGAAGAGGAGATGCTTTCAGAACCACAGGCAATTGCAATAATTGCAATCAACCCTACCAGGCACATGACAACTGTTCTGTTCTTTTTATCAATATTCATTTTTCTATCTCTTTAAATAATCCCTGAGGCAAACATGTCAGGGCGTGGCACTTTACTTTTTAATATCTACGTTAGGCACGTTTTTTTCTATATTCCCGCACCCAGGCCCTAGCAGACATGCCTATAATAATTAGAAATGCGATCAGGGCCCCCAAAGTCAAAATTGGGAGCACGGGATTGGGGTCTTGCACGTTCATCTCGAATATTGCGGATGCTTCTCCGTCAGAAGTACTCACCTCAATCATAACGAACCATATGCCATTCCTATCAACAGTGGTATTCAACTCGTAGTAGGAAGGATCCATTAAATTGTTCGGCATATTCTTCGGTCCAACTTCAGGGTCCTGCGATCCTGGGCCGGAAGCTGTAAGCTGGACCTTAGCATTCAAGTATCGAACTTCGGTTCCAATATCCTCCACATACGCGGCAAAGTGAACAACTCCTGGTGAAGGCGATGCAGGAACAGTACCTAGACCGATTTCGAAACTGCCAACAGATCTTTTGTCGTAACTTCTTACAGAACCATTGGCATCAACCGCAGGATTCATGTAGAGGACCGAAGCAGAAATCACCAGAAGGATCGACAGCGAAAATTCCAACAATCTGACGAGATTCAATTTCGTAGCGACCCCCAATTTTCACTCGCAGCTTCAACTGAAGGCGAGTGGGAACCCATAATTATTCTGCTATGAGATGATCCCAGACCGAGGGGGGGCAAGGTCTACGGAAACCTTCACCGCCTCAGGAAAAATTTCTTCCGCACTGATTATTGCGTTTGTGCATGTAGGGCCACCATCACTATCGCTACAGCTACAGAATCCACCCAGCGAGGATCCCATAGCTACTAACACGCTATTTTCTGCAAAAAATGAGGATGAGCCAACAGGACTTGACCCATCATGGTTATGCAAAACATAGTCAGTGTCATAAACATGTTTGTGGGTATTCGAAGCCACCAGGTGACCATGATCAGGAATTCTTTCTATAAAATGATGGTCAAATAACGTCCATGTGGCTGGTGTTAATACAGCTAATGACAGCAAAATGGCAGGTATTCGCCAAAGGACTTCCTGAATCATGAGTGTACAGGACCAAGATAATATTCAAATGGATACCACAGACACTCAGAGACTTTGATAGTCAAACTACAACCCCTAGAGCGGAGGCTACGGTCTCCATATCTTTATCTCCTCTACCAGAGAGCCCGAGTAGTATTACTTGGTCTACCTTCAGAGTTGGGGCCAAGTTTGACACATGATAAATAGCATGAGCTGGCTCCAACGCCGGTATTATTCCTTCCGTCTCACAAAGCAACTTAAAACCTTCTAGCGCCTCATTATCGTCCACGCTAACGTATTCGGCTCTTCCAGAATCATTCAGCCAGCTATGCTCCGGACCAACACCCGGATAATCAAGTCCTGCAGAGATACTATGCGTTTCAATTACTTGACCATTTTCATCCTGAATAAGATAGGACATACTGCCGTGAAGAACACCTATGCCCCCTGCTGTTATCGTAGACGAATGCCGTCCTGTATCCACTCCATCGCCACCAGCCTCTACACCTATCAGTTTTACGCTAGGGTCGGCTATAAAATCGTAAAACAGGCCCATTGCATTACTTCCACCCCCCACACATGCGATGGCATAGTCTGGAAGTCTGCCAGTCTGGGAAAGAATTTGCTCACGTGACTCCTTACCTATAACCCGCTGGTAGTCACGAACTATCATCGGATAAGGGTGAGGTCCGACAACGCTGCCAATCAGGTAGTGTGTCGTCTCAACATTCGTCACCCAGTCCCTGATCGCCTCATTGATTGCATCTTTTAGCGTGCTACTTCCTGAATCAACAGAACGGACCTCGGCACCGAGTAGTTTCATACGGAATACGTTCAAAGACTGTCGGCGTATATCCTCCTCACCCATGTAGACTATGCATTCCAAACCCAGCATTGCACATACGGTTGCAGTGGCAACTCCATGTTGCCCTGCTCCAGTTTCCGCAATGACGCGTTGTTTACCCATTCTCTTGGCAAGAAGGCCCTGGCCTAGAGCATTATTAATTTTGTGCGCACCTGTATGTGCTAGGTCTTCACGCTTGATGTAGATTTTGGCGCCACCTAGTCGCTTTGTTAAGTTCTCAGCGAAGTAGAGCTCTGTCGGTCTTCCTGCAAATGTCGTCAGGAGAGAAGCCAATTCAGCTTGAAATTCTTCGTCTGCCTGCGAGTCTCTATATGCGGTTTCCAATTCGTAAACCGCCGGCATTAACGTCTCTGGAACAAATCGCCCTCCGTACTCACCAAATCGTCCCAGTTCATCTGGGAGGTTATGCATCTTTGCCATATACGTTTCCTACTCTGGAGATCAGCCTCAATATATCTGTTAAAGCAGCCAAGGATTCAATACCAATTATAGCTACGTCTGAATATTGGTAAAGAATAATTAATTGACCAGGCACTAGATACATACTTAGAATCAAGGGAAACTCTAAAAATTTCGGTGTCGGACACGGGTGAGGAAAATGCCTATTTACGAATACACGTGTAAGGTTTGCCTAAGCGAATTTGAGAAACTTCAGCCAGTCAATAAGATGAAGAAAGAACAACCCTGCCCTAACTGCGGCGGAGCTTCTGTCAGACAACTTTCCGTCTTTACTTCATTTGCCTCCGAGAACGGAGGGGAAATGTCTGCCATTGCAAGCCCTGTAGGTGGCCGAGGATGTTGTGGAGGTGCCTGTGGCTGTTAGCCTCACCAATTGACAGCCCGACTAAAGCTGAAAATTGTCAGGATTTTACAGCAACCACGTCCAACCAGTTTCTTGGCACGTGAGTAACATCCATCTCCTCGTAGGTCTGTCGCACACCTTTTTGCAAAGCTGCTGACGCCTTCTCAAGAGGTACCCCTGGCATAGTCCCCTCTATGAAATCTGAAAACGTGCTGATATCTAACCAGCCTTCTATTGGAACGGGTACGGTATCAACCGATTGCCTGACGATCGTTAGGCCGTTTCTCTTCATTAGGTTGCCATAGTCGTCCGGGGTGAGCTGCTTTCGCGATTCCACTTTCTCACCAGATCTCTGTGGCTTTAATCCGTACTCTTTGCGCAGTACTCTCATAGCCTTCAACATCCATTTACTATAAAAAGCTGTTGAGTCTTCGTGCTGGCCACCTTCATAAAATGAAGTGTTGAAAGCGAACTTACCTCCAGGTCTCAGGGCATTGGCGATGTCGGAGACAACAGCATCTTTGTCTGGCACATAGTGGATGGCGTTGCAAAATACAATTGTATCCACCGATTCTTTTACGGCATCAGAAACATTCTCAACGCCGAGCTGCACAAATTTAACAGCATTGTTAGAAATGTCCTTCAGATCCTCCATAGCCGTCTTGAGGGCGACAGAAGAATGGTCCAGGGCAATGACGACCGTATCTTTTGTTCGGTTGATCCGTTCCAATATTAGCCTTGTCACTCCACCAGCCCCACATGCAAGATCGACTATCCTTCTATCCGAGCTTATATCAGCCATATCTACAAGCCGCGCGTTAAGCGTTGAATAGAATTCATTCTTTGAAAAAGTTGCAAACGAGAAGTCGTTTCCTAGCATAGCCCCTGCTACCCCCTGAGAGAGTTAACCGTTGCCCACCATAAGGTCGGCCATAAATTGAGGACTCGGCAAGAGTTTCCTAAATATTTATCACCGAGTTCGACGTCCCCGATTATATCAGAGTGAGCAGTAATAGCTGAAAATATTTTGTCCTATTCAATAGCTGATGGTTCGGGCCGAAACACTGTAAACACTGCGGCGAATCCTACTAAAAGCGCTCCGACCATAAATGCTCTCTTCATTCCTAGTGTGAAAGCATTCATAAGTCCACGGCCGCCTTCTACGTCGCCTGCCGCCGCTAATTCAGAAAGATCCGGTTGGAATCCCATTGATGACATCATTACAACGACGAGAGTCGTACCGACGGCAATCCCTGTTAGATTTCCTGAAGTTCGTACCATGTTTACCAATGCGGAAACAACACCATATCTCTCGCTGCCGACTGAACTCATTACCGAAACCGTATTGGGAGATCCAAAGATACCGTTCCCGGCTCCCATCAGCATCATCCCCGCTGACACCACAGTGGGGTTAGATCCTACTTCCAAGGTATATAAAACCGTTATTCCTGCAGTCCAACAACAAAGCCCTCCAACTGCAGGCCATTTCGTCCCTAGCCTATCAGACAATTTGCCACCAAGTGGACCTGATATCGCCATGAGAAGTGAGCCTGGTGCCATTATGAAAGCGGCCCGGACTTCGGATAAACCGGACACTCGAATCAGGAAGAAGGGAAGAAGAAAGTAAGCCGGAGATCCAGACATAAAGGCTAGATACCTTGCGATCATGCCCATCGAAAATACCGGAATCCTAAACAAAGTCAGATCAATCATAGGATCCGCACATCTTAATTCTCGGTAAATGAAAGCACTCAGCAGAAGCGCGGCCGTCAAGAAACCTACCACCACGGGACCACTACCCCAGCCCGTGCGATAAGAGTATGTCATGGCAAGTAGGAACGAGCTAAGTGCTCCGGCCGATAAGACCGCACCTACCCAATCAAATGAAAATGTTTTGCTATCTGATCGATGTTCCGCAGTGGGGGTCATATTTTTTACGATTAGTAAAGACAGTGTTAACGCGATCGCACCGACAATAACAACTCCCAGGTATATTGACCTCCACCCAAATGCGCCTATCAGAAACCCTCCGATAACTGGGCCCCCAATGGCCCCCGTACCTATCACAGTCATGTAAAGTCCAATGGCCATTCCACGCTGACGCTCAGGAAAAGCCTCTGCCATAAGAGCCATTCCATTGGCCTGAACCATCGCGGCCCCTATTCCTTGGATCGCTTTCGCTACTAGGAGTAGTGATAATTGTGTAGAGAAATAGGCGATAAGGGCTCCGGAAGCAAAAATAGCGAGGCCGGTGCAGTATATTCGCCTCCTTCCCGACATGTCTGAAAGTCGTCCCATAGGTAAAAGCAGAGCACTTATACAAAGTGTGTAAATGAGATACATCCACTGAACAGCGGGAATGTCTGCAGCCAACTCTTCACTAATTCGAGGAAGCGCAATAGTTGTGCCTGTTTGGTCAGCTACCGTTAGAAAGGCGCCAGCGGCGATAGATGCATAGAGCCACCATTTATAGGCTGGGCTGGCTCTTATTTTGCTTGAGATTCCTGTCAAAATAGTATGCTCGTGGCAAACATTCTAGCCCTTTCAAATAAATCTTACCGTGAAAATCTTGGTCTTTAATTTCACATCAACCCAGAAGGGTAAAGAACAGCCCAGACTAGTGTCTCGGGGGTGTAATATTTAAGTTGAACAATGCCGGCTGTTGTGTACCTCGACTCGCACCTGCGACAACTAAGACAGCCCGGTGCACCCGATTACCATGGTTTCCCGTTTCTATCATCGCCCGATTGTAATCATCCAATTCAATTTCGCTTACTACGAACCCCCCGTTAGTAAGAAATTCCACAAGTCTTACGATAAACCTTTGCTTAAGGGGTCTATCGATAAGAACAAAACCATCCGTGTTCCACCTGCTATCACCCCGCTCTAATTTTATTCCGACAGAAGGGATTTCAAATTCCCCTACTAATAACCCGTCAAGGTGGACGGCATCGTCCGTAACGTATTCAAATCTCAAAAGTATGCTTTTACCAGAATACTCCTCCAGACCAACCCCATAGTTATTCCATCGCTTGTAACCGGTGTACCCGTGACCATAATTGGACCCTGAGGGATTAGATGTGGTAGTCCCCGAGGTTTCAAGAGTCCTCCAAGTTTTGCCCCCGTCGTCAGACGCCGACAGGTAGGCATAATCCCAATCCGTCTCGATGTCATGCCAGATCTCAAAGTTAGCGTACAGGTTCTCTCCCATGGTTAGGTCAGCCTCGACGGTCAAGGTCGTATTGATGGAGTCTCCTCTGTTGGACCACCAACATTTACCTGGACAGTTATCCTTGAATCTCCTGCCCTCTTCCTGTCCCCGGAAAACTATAGTGGTTGTGCCAATTTTTAAATCAGTTAAATTCGGAATTTCAAGATATGTGGCCCCGAACTGGGGGACCAAATGTTGTGACGCCCCCCATTCAAGAGGGATGGCTTTCGAAGTTACTCTTAAGGCCCAATCAGAATAGGAGTATCTACCATCAATTGCTCCAACATAGTTAGCTACAATCCAATCCGCAAACTCATCTTCGAAACTGCTGCCCAGTTGGCCCAACCATTTGTCGACCCCATCCACCCCGTCCTCTCTCACGGCAGCAAGATTACCCAACGACTCCAGGCCTTGATTTCTACCGGCGGCAAAAATAAAAAATAATGAAGCTGCGCCATAGTGTGGAACAGTTTCTGACGGCTCGTCGGGCCAATGGGTGAGGGAAATCGAAGGGTTTGCTAAAAAATAACCTATGAAGGCGCTTTCAAAACCTGCACTGTATGAAGCAATTTCAGCCAATCCTTCACTGACCCAAGAGTCCTCTCCCGGATCCAGATTATTGTGGATAGCATGCTGGAATTCATGGGTTAACACCGCCAGATATCTGTTGCGCCCTGGAGGCAATTTAACAGGATCCATAAATACCATTTCACGTTGATTACTGGACGGATGTACCCAACGTGGGAATGTATCCTGACCCCCGAAATAACCGGCCGCTCCATTGAGTGGCGTATTTAGAACTGTAAGCCGCCTGTCGCCATCGATACCCGGAGAGTCAATATCTCCGAAGTTCCTAACAATCTCCGGTCTTATATCTTCCTCCCATCTTCTCGCGGTTTCTTTGAAAGTGCCGGTGTTCAGATCGAGAGATATGTCCCCATACCAGTAAGTGTTCTCTGTGGTGAGCAAGAGTTCTGCCTTCACATCGTACGCTTGAGCACTTTCAGCGTCTGTGACCGTGAAAGTCTCTACGTCCCCTTCCTTTTTAGAGAACACATCAGTCAGTGTCGGTTGTAGTTCAAGCTCCAATATATGATCGGAATAGTATCTTCTAGCCAAGTCTTCTAGATCGCGATCGCCGGGAACAATGATAGGGGACTCCAATATTGGAATTGGCGTTGGAGTTGGCGGGATGTAAACAGGAATGGGAGTATGAATTTTTCTTGAAACACTTTCTTGTTCAATTACCTTCTCTGAAATTGAACCTACAGGCGTTGATGCCGGCGGCAACGGGCGCTCTACCCCGCAAGATATAAGAATGAAATTAGTAACCAGACATAGGAAAATTGACCGGAAGGGCATTTTTTTAGTTAAACTTGCTCATTGCAGCGTCGATGCCTTCATTCAGCATGCAAGCTATAGCATCTATTCCTCGATCAATAGCCGAGTATATTTGACACATTTCCTGGCAGGATGGTCTACCCAATACATATTCTATCTGATCATCACCTGGATCAGGGCTGCCTACCCCAATACGTATTCTTGGAAAATCCTGAGTATGCAAAGCGGCTATAACGGAACGCATACCGTTATGGCCGCCAGCACTACCACCTGCCCTTAGTCTCACCTTGCCTTGTGGAAGATGAATATCGTCGTAGGCGACTAGAAGCCTCTGTGAATTAATAGTGTACCTGGCAAGTAGATATTCAGCCGCCTGTCCACTTTTATTCACGTAGGTTCTTGGTTTTGCGATTACTATCCGGCTATCCTCCAAAGTACCTTCACCTATACCTACGGATTTATGCCGGCGTTCAACCTCAATATTTAGCAGCTTTGCGATACAGTCTGCGAACCAAAACCCTGCGTTGTGACGTGTGCCTGAATATTTGGGTCCTGGATTTCCCAATCCCATTATTACCAGATTAGTATTCTTCCCTACTGATCTCTGGCTGTCACCATCAAAAGATCTCTTGAGCCGTCCCCATGCATTTCTTATCGGCTTTCCCCTCAAATTCGAACCTACTTCTTGAGCCAGTCATCTGAAATCAACCCATTGTTTCATCATATAAAACAGTTTAACAAGATAACCACCGATACAAACGCTCGCAGTCGTCATAGATTACTATCATAGAGAGATTAGCCAAACATGTATTTTGAATACATGTTCCCGTCAGCCCAGCTCCTCCAAATAAATGTCTGAATCCCACTATGTGGTGCGCTTATTTACAGGAAGCACAGATGACGGCTTCGGCATTCGAAGCATCAACTAGAATTCTTCACACACTTATTGAATTATCGAAAGCGCCTTCATCATAAAGTGCACCTTGTAACGACATCCTCGTGATATTAGCGTTCCTGAAATCAGCGCCCCGGAGATCAGCATAATCGAATCTCACCCTGACTAGAACTGATCCTATCAAGTTGGCCTCTCGAACATCCGCCCCTTGCAGATTCGCCCCTATTACACGAGCAGTACTTTGGCCAGAATTCGAGGCCGCGCCACTCATATTGGCCCCCTCAAGGTCGGCTCTCCTCAAGCTTACCTTTTTCATATCAGCTACAGAGAAATTGGCTCGTTTAGCCACGACATCTTCCAGATTCGCCTCATTGAGATTTGCGCCCCGTAAATTGGCCCGCGTAAAATCACATCCTGACAAGTTCGCAGAATAAAAATTGGCCCCGGACAAATTTGCCTTAGAAAGGTCAACTCCACACAATTCCGTATTCGCCAATGAATAGCCCAGTGAAATTACCTCTAGAATTTCTTCTCTTGTCATAATCTCAATCCCACCACATCCTTGGTCAACACACTTCATGTCCTGACAGTATATTGGCCTAGTTCCCCATAACTTCCTTTATCGCGTATAGCTTTTCCTGACCGTTATTATTGGTGTTATATATAGTGTGCCTTCTCTAAAGACAACAGGAGATGTAACTTCTCCTTCTACAATATTATTGCGCCATGGATGGCAATATGGCCAGGAGTCGGGTTATCTCTCGTTGTATACGGGTTTAATCTCTTTGGTGATGCTTTGAGAGACGCGCTCGATCCCCGCTTACGGGGCACCTGAGCGCACACGTAATTACCTTCAGCGAATACAAATATTCCAATGCCATTGACTATCTCATTAAGTATTGTTTAGCAGCCTCTCCGCCCTCGGGCAGACCCAACGGGAGCCGGATATCAAGCAGGTAAGGCCTATTCTCATCATTAACTATTCCCATGCCTCTTCGTACTGCATCATTCAGATCTGATTCATCTTCGACCCGCTCACCTTCCATTCCGAAAGCATCCGCTATCTTTACAGGATCCATCCCGTCCAACACGACACCTCCATACTTTCCTGTGTCACTCATTTGACCTCCTGCCTCGCCAAAAAAACCTGCTACGATACCGTAGGCTCCATTGTTAGTAATCACATAAAGTACCGGGATATTATGGTGGACCGCCGTCCATAGGCCGGAATCTGCATAATAGAGCGACCCGTCCCCAACGAACCCAACGACAGGGTCGTCCCCGGCGGCCAGTTTAGCCCCTATGGCAGCACCTACTCCCCATCCTTCAGAACCACCTCCTGCTCTCAGGTAGACGTTACTCCTACCTGATATGCCCGGCCTCACGGCTTCATGAGAGACAGCGAACTGTTCATTAGTCACATATCCACCACCCAGGCCCTCCAACCCTTCATCAATTGCGTCCACTAAGACTCCCGGTCGTACCTTCCCTTGTTGAGCAGGTGGCATCATTGCCTTCCTTCGTGACTCCCGCCACTTCGTAGCTTGATCGAGTGTTGTGCCTCTCCTTTCATCGTACTTTGAAGATGGATAATCTGCAGAAGCGACTGTTAACATCCTACGAACCGCATCTTTTTCGTCACCAACGCTTCCCAACTCCAGTCCCGGGTAGTTGGTGAGATATTCGAGGTCTGACCCAAGGGCTAAATGGCGGCCACCATTTCTACCAACTCGGCGGAAGGGAGCAAAATCTGTAGAATTCCCGGAGCCCTGATGCCTAACTCCCAGGGAAATAACTAGATCGGGATCATAGGCATATGAGGCCGACTCAAATCCACCCATATGCTGGGGGTGTTTGATTGATATTCCCCTATGATCTGTATTTGTGGTAGCAACAGCGGCTCCAAAATGCGTGGCAAGTTCGGCCGCCAACATCTCGCCACCGCTCTTCCAAATTCCGTCTCCGGCATAAATCATGGGGCGTTTTGCCGAATCCAGTGCCCCGAGTATCTCACTGATATCTGCATCAGGCACACTACCAGACCGCAATCCCAACGTTCCACCTTCTACGATCTCAGTAGAGACCTGTTGGCTGCCAAGCATCCGGTCATATACCGCTATATGTACAGGACCGAACGGAGGTGTCTTAGCCACTCTTAGGGCCCTTTCAATTGCCAGTGGCAAGCCTTCAGGCTCAATAACCGTCCAGGTCGCCTTTGTCATAGGCGCAGAAATCGAAGCCGGTCCGAAGGAGTGGTCCAAGTCTAAGCTTATGCGGTCACCCCAACTACCCGTATCCCCCGCGAAAGTTACAACAACAACCGGCAAACCACCAAACCAAACATTGATCAATTGCCCCATGCATTGTGCGAGCCCAGCTCCTAGATGCACTACCATCACAGCTGGTTCGCTATTGACTTGAGTATATCCGCCAGCCATAGCTGTAACATTACCTTCATGGAGTGCCAGAATTCCATGAATATTCGGGTTACCGTGGAGTGCATCGAAGAACAATGCTTCCCTAGAGCCGGAATTGTAGAACACATACTTCACACCGGATTCAACTAGCTGCTCTACCAGTATCTCAGAGGGTGTTCCGGTGACGGGTCTTGTTTTCATATTTGTCACTCCTTAACTCTGCTAGGTTATTATCGACAAGTGCCGGATACCCCAGCCGTCTTTCAAAGCGCCAGTATATAGGAACTGTGCACATTTTTCGTTTGAGTCGAGTAAAGGTAAGATTGATCGAATGCGCTCTTCAGTTTTTCAGTCGACCAATTACAAATGGATTGTATTCACAGCGGTTGGACTCGGTTCCATCACCAACGTCATTCACCATGGCGGGGTCGGTATCGCACTTCCGACCATCGCCCAGTACTTCAGCGTGCCTCTCACGACAATCCAATGGGTAGTGCTCGCCGAGTCACTGGCCATAAGTGCGATGCTACTTCCCATGGGTAGGTTATCGGACCTCGTCGGTCGAAAACCTATATACATAACAGGAATATTGCTATTTGGAATGATGGCTTTACTTGCAGGCTCCTCTCCATCCCTATCAAATTCACTGCAAATATCGTCGCCTATATTGCTTATGATATTTTTTCGCATATTCCAAGGACTGGGAGCAGCCATGTCACAGGCGACGGGAATGGCCATGATAACGTCCGTATTCTCGGACGAAGAGCGGGGTAAAAGCCTCGGAGCTCACGGTAGTATTATAGGCACCGGAGGCGTTCTTGGTCCCATTGTGGGAGGAATCCTCATCACTTATATCGGCTGGCAGTGGGTCTTCTGGATAAATGTCCCACTTTGCCTTGTAACCTTTCTAGTTACTTCATTATTCCTAGACTCTGCTCGGTTTAGTGGCAGCGTAAGCGGAAACCGTTCATACGACTGGATAGGCGCCAGTTTATCAACAGCAGTTTTACTCACTTTTCTTGCCACAGCATCCAACGGCGCGACTATGGGCTGGTTTACGCCGCCAATCATTGGAGGAATCGTCACATTTATTGCGACGTTATTCTTATTCATATGGTGGGAGTTAAGGACAGAATCACCCATGCTGGATCTAACCCTGTTCAGAACTGGACCATTCTCTGTTGGAATTGCTACAAATTATCTTTCATTCCTTGGCGTAACTTCTTTCCGCTTTGTAATTCCGTTCTATCTTCAAAGCGCTCTTCGAATGTCGCCAGCGCAAATAGCATATGTATTAATACCTAACGCTGTGAGCCGAATTATATTTGGTCCATTGACAGGCAACCTTTCCGACCGTTTTGGCAGGCGTCCTTTTACCGCAGGGGGGTTGGCACTTTGTGGTATCGGCCTTTACATGATGGGCTTCATGGGAGAGAACACACCCATCTGGTACGTGGTTGTCTCGATCATAGTGTTCAGCTCGGGCTCAGGTATATTTGCATCTCCAAACAGTGCGGCAATATTTGAATCGGCTGTTCAAAGTAGATATGGTGTGGTATCCGCCCTGGTAAATCTGTCCCGAAATGCCGGAAACGTCACAGGCATCGCTATAGCCACCGCGATAGTTGCCGGTACTATGATGGGAAACGGATATTCTTCCGACGTAGATGCGGTAATGATCGCAGGAAAAGGGAGCCCTTTATTAGGAATATTCATATCTGGCATGAAATTCGTGTATTTCTCCGTGGGGACTGTACAGATCCTATCCTCTCTCGCCAACTTAATCACCAGGGAGCCTAGCCTGAAAAAGCCTGCCTAAATATCATCCACTTCCATCCATGTTCCCCAAAATCCTTTAATCCTTCCCTATAAGAAATAGTCCGCTCTACCAAATTTCCCTAGATAATTCCTTCATTTTCACTTTTCCATTAAACTGCTATTGTAACTTTTGCACGTATATTTCAATCTTTTCCCCACAGCATAAGAGAAATGCATAACTATTATAAATTTAAATTAAATTGGTAATAAAATAGTCATATTTACTTTGCATGACATCTGGGATAGGCTGTCGCTGATCATATTTCAAGGGGCCAGAAGTGGGGTTAAAGATGTTAGACGACTTAATGACTACCAAGGAACTTGCCAAGTATCTTCAACTCGACAGAATGACCATTTATAAGCTATTAAAGTCAGGTGACATCCCCGCGAATCGGGTAGGACATCAGTGGCGATTCTTCCGGTCTGATATTGACGCATGGATTCGTTCCAGGCCGGTTCAGGAGGAATCTCAAACAGCTTCGTGAGAGGTCGCAGAGCGATATATGGCATGAACTTCTGAGACGACCGCCATAAAAGACACTGTCGGAGTTGGTCTGAAGCTTTGTGTTTTAACTCTGCCAGACCGCCTGAAGACAAAACCTATCAAAGGTATGACCTTAGTAATTTGTACTTCCTGCCTTCTCTGGAATTCTTATGGCCTTCTAATCCGCCACCAGGGGATCTCTATGGTTTAGCCATGATTTTCCACCCTGAGGGTTTTTCAACCAAGAGTCGACAAAATCTCCCTTGTGATCTTCGATCTCGACTCCTAATCCATCCGCAAGACGGTTCATAAAAGCATACATGCTTGTTATCAGGACAACGGAAAGAATCTGTTTATCCTCAAGCTCAACCTGGCGAAGTTTCTGCACGTCACCTTTTGTCATCTCGAAAGGTTCTCGAGTGAGCTTTTCTACGAATTCCACTATGGCCAACGTCTCATCATCAAAATCCGCACTACCATAGTCATGCATGATTATGGATGCCATATCAGGATCCTCAGTCGCCTCACGGAGATACTCTCCGTGCGAAACTGTTCAATATTTACACCTGTTTATAGCCGATACAACAGTGGCTATCACTTCTTCCTGAGCCCTTGTTAAAGCAGACGAACCAAATGACAACCGATTCCCCATATCCCATACGGCATGCATCGCATCCTCATTTATGGACATGCACTTGATAACGTTCGCTAGTTCACTATGTTTAGGGTTCTCTCTTATCCAAGACATATCAATCCCCGGTTGGTATATTCAAAATACTTTAAGCTTTATGAATCGAAAAGAAGAAACGCTTTACGGTTTAATATTTGCTATCTATATTCTTATAATCACATCTATTCACTCTCATAGATCGACCTAGTTTCCTGAAGATCCCTGATTTCCTGGCCCCAATTGCGGTAGAAAAGATTCGAAACTACTCACCTCGCCCTTTTCGAGTTCCTTTGCATTCTCAAGAGCTCCCGAAATCACATTTATCTATCCCGGCTCTGCTTGTCTATCCAGGTCTCGTAGCTGCTTTTCTAATTCTTCTAGCTGGAACGTCAATTTGCCTTGCTTTTCATACAGGGTCTCCAATTCTGCCCACTTCATATTTAACTGAGTATCCAGTTCCTTTGCTTTTACCTCGAGCGGAGACATTTTTTCTTCGCGGAGTTGATCCTTTTGGTCTTCAAGCTCCTTAACCTGAACTTTCATCTCATCCTTGAACGCATCCTCTAGATTATCTCTCTTGACTTCAAGTGCTCGTCCTTCATCTTCCAACGCCATAAATTTCTCGGATGTACCGTCTTCCAATACTTGACGCTCTTTTTTAAATCTGTCCTCCATCGCCTGGCGTTCTTGTTCGTTTTCATCCTCCACACCCTTACGCATTTCCTCTGATCGATCTTCCATTTCACGTCGTCTCTTCTTAATGTCATCATCGAGTTCGTTCCACATCTGCTTTGTACTGTTTTCAAGCTCTCTTTGACGCTCTCGTACCCATTCCTCGATCTCGCCACGAATACTTTCTCGGTATTCCTCAGATTCGTCTTTAAGTGGCCTTCGCTTATCCTCAAAATCCGCAAACTGACTGTCCAACGTCATACGCTCTTTATTAAGAGCCATTTCCTGACGCCTGAGCGGTCGCCGTTCCAATTCCAGGGCGCGTTGTTGATCCTCCAGGGGATCGAGTTGGTTCTCAATTTCACGTTTCTGGGCACGGATTCCTTTTGCGTCCTCTTGCCTCTTCTTATGGAAGGCATCACGCT
This sequence comes from uncultured Dehalococcoidia bacterium, assembly GCA_964652755.1. Classification (GTDB taxonomy): domain Bacteria; phylum Chloroflexota; class Dehalococcoidia; order Lucifugimonadales; family UBA826; genus UBA11795. The sequence goes on along the minus strand of CAZZBP010000011.1, from coordinate 17,746 downwards.
CATCGGAGAGAAAACGTATCTCCGCTTCTAGAATTTCTATATTGCTTTCCAGGTCAGCAATACCTTGAGGCTCAGAAACTGACGAGCCGTACATGGCCTCATCAATCTGGGAGATTTTGGCGTTCAGTTCTAACTCAGCATCCTGTTTAATCTGATCAAATTGGGCTTCGAGAACATCAAAATCGACTGTTGCACCGGGACTATCAATAGAGTTTTGAAGCTCCGCTTTCTTCTCGTTATAACTAATTTCCAGGTCGGCCAATATCGGGCCGTACTCCTCACGAGCGAACAGGGCAGCCGTGAACTCGGGATCTTCTGCTTCCTTACCAGCTGCCTTCAATTCTTCTATTTTCACATCCGCTTCCGCCACAAGACCCATGTAGTGATCCACATTTTCCTTATACTGTTGATTGAGAACGGTCAGGTCAGCGGATGCATCTGCTGAAACAGCGGCATTGTTGGCCTGTTCGTACGCATCGGACCGTTGCTGATCAATCGTTTGAATCTTATTTTCATACTCCACCCAGGCCTCTTCAATTTGCCGATCATAGGCCTCGAAGTCTCGATCCTTCTGATCGTCGAATTCGTTCCATGCTTCATTAACCGCCTTTCTCAACTCTTCAACTTGTTTGTGTTTCTCATTGGTAATGACGTGGTAGTCCTGCGGTTCCTCCCTTTCCCACACGGCTTGCTCCAGTTTATTGAACTCTTCACGTTGTTCACTTAACGGATACCGCTGATCCTCTATATCCATTTTCCGTTCGTCGAGTTCCATCAGTTGAAGGCGGATTTCGTTCATGACTTCATCCAATTCTCTTCGTGAAGCCTCCAAAGCATCATATTCGGCATCTAGAGCGTCTCGCTTTTCATTCAGTTCTGGTGAGCCTTTCTGGGAGGCATCGTGTCTCTCTTGAATCTCATCTTCGAGAGCACGACGGAGCTCTTCGATTTCCCTTTCCATGGCGGTTCGAATCTCTTCGGACTCACGTTCCCAGTCTCGCCACTTGTCTTTCGTTTCCTTTTCAAGCTCATCCCAAACACCTTTCTGGGATTCTTCTAGCTCACGTCGTTCCTTTTCAGACTTCGCTTCAAGGTCGTCCCAAACACCTTTCTGGGATTCTTCTAGCTCACGTCTCCTGTCTTCTAAAGCTCGGAACTCTTGCTTAATCTCCTCTTCAAACTTTTCTCTTCCTTCACCTTCTTGCATAAAGAAAACATCAAATTTCTCACGCATTTCATCTTCGAACTCATGTCCTAACTCTCGACCTTGTTCATACAGGTCTTCCCTTTCCTCCTCCATCTCCCCTATCTCACGTTCCAGGGGAGCTATGGTTCTTTGAAATTCCGCTATCTGATCCATCAGGGGATCTAGTTCGTTAGTTTGTATTTCAAGGATCTGCTTCTTAATGTCAAGGGCAGCCTGCGCCCCCTCTTCATCGACAATTCCACAACCTAGAACAAAAAAACCGAGCAATGTTGACATAAGTATTGCCGCGCTTGATTTCAACAAGTGATTCATATAGGTAACTCACCTTTTGGGATTACGGATCAATAATTCACGTAAAACCGAGAATTAATTATCGCATATCAAGCCGAGTTGAATTAACAATCCTTAAGAAAATATACCGCACACTATCCAGTAGGCAACGTGCGGCTCGGGACTCTCAAAAATAGAGGTCTTCATTCGGGGTTAATCTTTGACTTGGTTGAAAATATTTTTGGAAACCTATTTACACTGTTGTCAATAGAATCAAAGAACATCCAAGCACAACGATGTAGTGCCATTTACCTCGTACCCGAGCTCGTTCCATACCGATCTCCTAGGTTGTAAGTTTCCCCGAGAATCTCGTGCCCGAGATATGATTGTGTAATGTCCTCTTTTCGCAGGGCCCCACCTGTAGTTCCATTGTTGCCACGAATACCCCGTTGATGGCCCTAGGAGATCGACACTATCCCAGCTAAGGCCTCCATCGGCCGACAGTTCTACTTGCTCTATCTCTGACCTCCCCGACCATGCGAATCCACTCAAACAAATCGCCTCTCCTTCTAATATCGACTTGTGTCGCGGAGACGAAATAAATGATTTAACCTGCATCTCCCGAACAGGGCGCTCATTGCCATCTTGATACCGGACAACATACTTATAAGTCTGAAAGTACCCCTTAAATGGTTTCGTTAGAACTGTTATTCTCTGTAACCATTTCACTGAAGCCATTCCATACCAACCAGGTACAACTAATCGAACTGGTGCCCCGTGCTCCACTGTCAAAGACTCTCCATTCATCTCGTAAGCGATTATGGTGTCTGGATGCATCGCAACTTCTATGGGAAGACTGCGCAAGTATGGTTGTATTTCTTTCCCTGGTTCTGGTTCTCCTGAGTCTGCACCTTCAAATAATATCTCCACTGACCCTGGGTTTAGATCCGCAGTATGCAAGACATCGGCGAGAGATACGCCAGTCCATACTGCTGTGCTTACAGCTCCAGTATCAAACTGGTTTCCAGGAACTGTTGGCTCTAGGTCCCTGCGGTTATTACCAGCGCATTCCATCGTCACTGCGAGTGTACGTCTAGGTAAATTAAGTAGGTCACCAAAACGAAGTTCATACGGGTTGCAGACTGTACCATCAACGGCTATTTCCCAAGTTGACTCAGATAGATCGGACACAGAGGGGAAGGGAAAATGGTTTCTTATATAAAAGAGGGGGTTCGGTGTAAGCCAAGAGCTGAGTGCTGAAGCCGGCGTCTCACCAATCATAGGCTCTTCATCGACTGGCTTCAAGGTTCTAATGTTCGGCCGGGTTTCCTGATTTGATTTGGCGTTTTCAGGGCTCCCGGCCCTACTACACGTACAAGACATCGTCCGCCTCCTAATTGTGGTTGACAACCAAACGATCCAGAATCGAGCCCGAATCACAAGGTTGACTTTACTTCAAGTCAACCCGAAGAATCAATCGGTTTTTTCAATATATGCAATCGCCAAAACTCGATTAAGGCCTTGTTCATAAAAGCACTCGTTTATATTTAAGGCTAGAATTGGCCCGGTAAACGGTAGATTAGTCGTAGATTCTGTCGATTGCGAAATTAGTCAGCATGACTTTTCAGTCGAAGGTATCACGATCATATGGGAGGTACGAAATGCCTTACGGCGCAAATGATTGGCTAGCACAAACGACAGAAGATGTATTGGAACCCGATTTACCGATCTGTGATCCACATCACCATTTGTGGGACCGAAGAATTTCTCGAATACCGTATCAACGATACTTGTTGGACGAACTTTTGGAGGATGTTGGATCCGGCCATAACGTACGTTCGACAGTATTCATAGAAGCAGAATCCATGATGAGAGGCTCAGGCGCTCTCGAGATGAGATCCGTCGGTGAAGTAGAGTTTGTTCAAGGCACCGCTGCAGCCTCCGCTAGCGGTATATACGGTGATATTCGAGCAGCTGCCGGAATAGTAGGATCTGCTGATCTGAACCTAGGTGAAGGGGTCAAACGCGTTCTTGAGGCGTTGCAAACGGCAAGCCCAAACAGGTTTCGCGGTATTAGGCACAGACTAACATGGGACCCGCATCCAGAGCTCACCTCGGCATCCTCAGCTGGAGTTCCAGGGCAGATGCAAGGTGAACAATTTCTGATCGGCGCTCAGGAATTGGCTGATATGGGGATGACTTTTGAAGCTTGGATGTATCATCACCAACTCCCTGAACTCGCAGAATTGGCTAGGGCAGTACCTAGTCTGACTATCATACTAAACCACATAGGTGGGCTTATCAGGGTAGGACCCTATGCTGAGAATAGCAAAGATACCATCTCGATATGGAAAGAGGGTATTGCAGCGGTAGCTGAATGCCCTAACGTGGTGGTCAAACTCGGAGGCATGGGGATGCCTATTATGGGTTTTGACTGGCATCTGAGAGAGAAACCGGTTGGCTCCCAGGAACTGGCTGATGACATGTCTCCTTTCCTTAATTACTGCATAGAAGAATTTGGTCCGGACAGGTGTATGTTCGAGAGCAACTTTCCAGTCGACAAAGTGTCATTCTCCTACCACGTGATGTACAACGCCTTCAAACGGCTGTCGTCCGACTATTCTTTTCAGGAACGAGCCGGAATGTTTCACAAGAACGCTGTGCGAATATACAAAGTATCTGAAGAATAAAAGCCTTCCCTTCGACCAGATCCTGTGCAGGAAATGGCCCAAAGAAAAAGCACGACGCTCCGCCGCAGGGTAGCCTGCAATTGCTTAACTAGGCTTTTTTCAGGCAGCAATAACTCTTATTGCCACATTGACCAAGCTAGCAACTATCGTTCACAGTGCCGGATAAACCCTTGTTGCTTTAGACGTCATCCACCTACAATTCGGCCAAAAATTTTACCCGAATTTGATTCAGCTGGAAACCGCTCTGTCTCGTCACAGCTACCATGAGGCAGCCTGATCTAAAAAGCTATCGCGGCTCGCGAGGCCTTGCTTCGTTCACTCTGATATCGCGACCCATAAAGTCGTTGCTATCAAGAGCGCCGATGGCCTCCTTAGCCTGTGTATCATCAGACATCTCGACAAACCCAAATCCCTTGGATCTGCCGGTGTCCCTATCGGTAATGACTCGCACAGCCGAGACCTCGCCGTACCGTGCGAAGAGGTCTCTGAGGTCATCCTCAGATGTGTTGTACGAAATATTGCCTACATATATATTCACGCGATTCTTCCACTCCGAAACTTCTGGGTCATCCATCTAGGTGACCGACTCAATTAAAGACGCAAAGTCTACCACACTCGGCAGACCGCCTAATAAAAGATACTCTAATATTCGATGTTTATCCATACTTTAGTCATTAAGAATAGAAATCAGTATCGATTCTCTTACAATTGGAGAGGCCTATAAGATGTCACAATCTACGATTTACGACCCTTCTACCTTATACGCTGTAACATCAGTCGACGTTACATATTTATCAATTCGAGGAGGCTCTGGTGAAAGGGACTTCCTTGCAACGATATACCGGCCTGATCCAATAAAAAGCGCGCAGAAATTCCCTGCATTCCTAGATATACATGGAGGTGCCTGGCAGTCCGGCAACAGGTCCGACGGAGAATATATAGACCGATCTCTTGCCTCCAGCGGCATGGTTGTCGCGGCGGTCGACTTTCGAACGGCTCCCCAAGATCCATACCCTGCGCAAGTTCAGGATGTGAACTATGCCATCAGGTGGTGGAAGTCCGCCGCAGCTAATTACCGTGGTGATCCCTCTGTTTTTGGTGCTTTGGGAATATCAAGTGGTGGCCACACACTGATGTTAAATGCACTCAACCCAAATAATGAGAAATTTACGACTCACCCACTCTTCGAATACCCTGATTTGGATGCATCCATCGATTACTACATAGGGGTGTCACCAGTATTAGACTCCCACGCGCGTTATCTCCATGCGAAATCTATGGGCCTAGAAAGCCTGATCCATGGCACTCTAGGCTACTTTCTGAATGAGGAAGTTATGCGACGGGGAAGCCCTCAACTATTACTGGATCAAGATGAGCATGAATTTCTACCCCCAGCACTACTTGTTCATGGCACCCAAGATTTAAATGTACCAGACAAGATTCCTGAGAGATTCGCAAGTACATATTCCGCCGCAGGTGGGAACATTGATCTGCGAATGTTCGAGGGAATGCCTCATAGTTTTGTTAGAACACCCCAGCCAGAATCTCACGTCGCAATCCAAATGATGAAACAGTTTATCGCCACCCTAGTGAATCCATAGACTTCCTGCCCGATCATTCCTTATTCTGTTTACACTTTTTTCTGATTCTCCGAATGTAGTAGCCCGGCCGCCACCACAAGCGTCAGAGGAGACAGGGAGATTATTCTCAACGCGACCTGCAAACTTCCTTGAGTCTCTTGCAAATATCCAGTCAAAGTGGGCCCGACTGACGAACCCAGAGAGGCCATCGACATGACCACAGCAACCGCCACCGCTATTTCGCGAGGCCGAATCCCCTCAAGATGAAATGGGACCATATACAAAATCGGGAAAAATCCCCAAGCCAATCCATTAGCAACTGCTAATCCCAGCAAAACAGGATACGACTCAGTTAAAGTCATACCTGCGAAGCTTGCAGCTATTACAAGTCCAGCGACGGCTAGCACTGGTGCTCTACCTTCCGTTCCTTTCAGCAGATAACCGACCAGAATTCCGGAAAAGCCTCCAGGCAACACATACAGTGCTGCTATCAATCCTGACCCCCCAAGGGAAATACCATACGACTCTAGCGCCAAGGTCGGCAGGAAACTATTAAATGACGCAAACGACATCAATGCCCCTGTAAATCCTAGACCAGCAACCCAGACTTCACGGAAACCAAATGCCCGCTTAACTATTGACCCCTCTGCGTTGGAGTCTCCCACCCCAACCGTAGTCTCCGATCGCGCGACCTCCAATTCCCGCTCTTTACCCATCAAGACCCATGTAACCCCTAGGACAATAAAGACCACCCCGAAAGTATTCATCACCGCCCTCCAGTCGCCACCATAGACTCTCAGTAATACAGGAGTCAGGAGTAGTCCCCCGCTGACGATCACACCAAAGAATAAATTGGATACTCCCCCCGCTATATTCACTTCACGTTGAGGCAACCATTGCCGGATCAAGAGGGACCGAGCTGGCTCACGAGCTATCATCGTCACGCCGAAAGCAAGACGACCAAGCATAAGCCACACAAAAGCAGGACCCCAGCCCTGAATGAAAAGGCTCAAAGCGCCCAGAACCATCGTCATCGTAACTAGAATTTTCGGAGGGTACCGCGATGTCCACCAACTAATAAGCACCATCAAAGTAAGGTTGGCCCAGAAAGGCGCTGAACTGAGCATTCCTTGCTCCATGGGTGATATGCCAATATCCTGTGAGATAGCAGGCAAGAGAATTCCAATCGTATTTGCTATGAGAAATCCTGACGTATTGCAAGTCACAAACATGCCGAATACAACCCACCTGTACCGGCCTGCTTCGGGAACATGACCCATCGCGTGGGAAGACTCGTGATGTGACAATTGACGCCCCATAATTTAGGTAAAACTAAGATCTGCTAATTTACGCAACTGCCCCACGGCCTCTCATATAACCTTGTAACCATGAGAAGCAACCGTCATAACTTTATTTTCATCCCAGGGGTGTTCGCGAGCAACTTCCTCGTTGATATCCGCTCCCCAGCCCGGTCCTGCAGGAACTGTCATATATCCGTCTACAATCTGCGGAACACTAGTGGTCAAATCGTCTTTCCATGGCACATCGTCAATATCTATCTCCATAATCCGAACGTTAGGGAGACAGGCGCAGAGAGACGCACTTACGAAACTGGACAGATGACTGTAATAGTTGTGAGGGGCCACGTTATGTTGAAAAACTTCAGCTAGATCCCCTATCTTCTTAGATTGGCTAAATCCGTTCCAAGGAACATCGATCATAAAAATATCAGCTGAATGATTCTCAAAGTAGGGAAGGTACTGATCCATATAAAAGAGATTCTCGCCCGTACAAATTCTAGTAGTGGTTGATTCTTTTATTTGCCTCAGGCTGTGGGGATCGTACATATCTATCTCCAGCCAAAGCATATCGAATTGTTCAAGTACCTTAGCTATTCGCAGACAGCTTTCCGTTTTGAAATGAAAGTTTAAATCCAGATTAACATCTATCTCATCACCCACCGCATCCCTAAAGGTCCCGATCAGCGTTTCGATATGTGGAATGAGCCACTTTGGCGCTACCTGATCGGTGGTACCGGCACCACCGAAGGACCCTCCCCCAAAGGTAGCCCCTTCCCCAGGTAAAAGAACATTGGTCTTCAAAGCAGTGAATCCTCTGCTCTTCACCTCTTTTCCCAAATCACTTACATCTTGCCAGGTTTCTATTGGCGGTGTCCCAAGGATATCGGCGTGACGGATCCGGCTTGATCCGCAATGCGACCAGTAAACTCGAACTCTGTCTCTAGTAGGACCCCCGAATAGTTCAGCGACAGATATATCGAGCGACTTGGCCTTGATGTCAATAAATGCGCAGTCAAGCCCCGCTAGAGCCTTGGCCGCTATTCCTCCCCTACTCTGACGAGTATTTATCGCCATCTCATTGAATCGCATTTCAAATGCCCTGGGGTCTTTTCCTAGAAGAACTGGCTTAAGATCCCTAATGAGCCCCTCTATACCATGAGGCGACTTCCCGTCGCTACATTCGCCCCATCCTGTCACTCCTTCATCAGTATCGACCTTGACGAACACCCAGGGGCGCCATCCCGCGTCAACTATGAACGTTTCTATATTGCTTATCTTCATATTTCCTCCGATTTTTCTAAAATGTGCCAAAAGTTAAGTAGCTATAACCCTCGTGCAAATCGAATTTGTGAAGGTTCAGGTGTGCAATCGTGAACGCTTTTGCAAGGCTTCTCTCTTCATCGCCTCTTTCCGGCCACACCAATACCTGTAGCCGTGATGATTCTTCCGCATCCATCAGGTCTATCGGGCTAAGATCTATCCCGGATCGATACAATACGCTATTTGATTCTCCCGAGATGATAGGTCTCGTGCTACCTTTAAATTAAAAGTCAGTGAAACCCCGAATCTGGGGTCCCCATACTGGCTTCCATCCGAATAGGTCTATTTGTAATGATCCCAAAACAAATTTAGACCCGCACTTGACCCAATCTCGATTGTAGTTAGAGGTTTTTTTCGGAAAGTCTCCACACGTAGTCAAATATCGGCATCATTTCGGGCTTTTATCTGCACCAATTCAGACCCGAATGAAACATCTAGATAATCTCTTATGTCATATTCCACTTGAGAAGCGCTTTCTTTTCCATAATGACTAAAGGATCAACACTTTTGAACTTGGCTGTGAGGAAAACCAAGTTACTCAGCTAAAATAGTCTCTATGTTGGCAAACCATGATGGACAGCAGCGATACCATGGGCTTGACGGACTTCGAGGTTTCGCCATGTTACTCGGGATCCTATTGCATGGCTCACTCCCGTATTTTTCCCGAATGCTCGGGATCGAATTTATGTGGCCAGCAGATGACGATCAATCACTGTCCCTCTTATTGTTGTTCGATTTCATTCACATATGGAGAATGCCGACATTTTTTCTACTTGCGGGATTCTTTGCACACTTACTTCTGGAACGACGAACAACCAAGGAATTCATCGCAAACCGGCTCAAGAGGATAGCCGTCCCTCTCGTTATTTTTGGATCATTTATGGCCTTTTTACTGCCCATTATCTGGATATACGGGTGGAAAGGATCACTTTCAATGGAAGCAATGCTGGGCAATTTCGACAAAGGATTGCAGCTTGACTCCAGTGGAGACCTGGTGGGCCACCTTTGGTTTCTATACTACCTCATGATCATGTATATAGGTTCACTTCTATTTCGGTTCCTATCTGTATTAAAAAGAGCCGTTGTAACCATAGCTGCCGTCTGGATAGGCTTCATAATCATGATGCTTTATATAAATGGCTTCGGCCCCTTTCCAGGAGTTGGGATTTTTGTGGCCTTTGGGCTCGCAATAATCGGATTTATCGCATCCATGGCTGTCACTGCTCTGGCCTTGTCCGCAAGCACATTGAGACTAGTCAGTCGCACTTCTCTGGGGGAATGGGCAGCTAAATTGATATACTCCAGGATTCCTATTCTTTTAATCGCTGGCTCAGTGATACTGTTATCAATAAGAGGAGTCGACGAGTCCAAACCTATTTGGCCGTTGAACATACCGGACCTGTTCTATTATTCCATCTTTTTTCTATATGGCTACGGCCTTTGGTTAAACAGGGATTTGATCGGGAAATTAAAGAGTTCAGTAACATTTGTAACTCTATTCATTGTGTCAGCAGTAGTCTATTACGCCCACTTGATTTCCGCTGGCATTCTCAAGGAATTAAGCGCCAGCGGGAAGACAGAAATTATCGCGTTATTTGAAACGATAAACCTTCTTGCTTATGGGTCTGCTTCCGTCCTTATAGCTCTGGCATTTATAGGTGTGTTCCAGGCTGCGATAAAGAGGCCTGCGAAATGGGTCCGTTGGCTATCTGACTCATCATATTGGATATACATAATTCACTTGCCAATTGTTGCTTTTCTGTCCTTCTGGCTTGCCCACCTCGATAGAGACGGTTCGCTTAAAGATTTGACGGGTATTAATTGGACAGCTGAGATGAAGTTTACGGTCGTCTGCTTATTAACGGTGGCACTTGGAATTCTTACTTACCACTACTTAGTTCGATACACCCCTATCGGTTGGCTATTAAATGGCCGGCAGGACAGAAGATAAAGGGCAAAATTCACTTCGTGATCCTGCGTAATCGATGAAGAGCAATCCCCTTCCATGCCAAAAAAGACGTAACCATGCCCAACGCGGTTAAAGCCGTTGCAACCCAATAAACGATTCTAAATGCTGACACGTAAGCATTCACGGATTCGTGAGTTGTCGAAGCGAATAGAATGCCCACACCCGGGGAATTGAGATTATATATCGATGCAAAAATACCTCCGAGGACGGCTACCGCCGTAACGGAGCCCATTCCCCTCGAGATGCCTGAAAGGGCACCTCCTGTACCGAGACCTTCAGGTTTCATTCCTCCCATTATCAGACTCAGATTCGCGCTTTGAAATATACCAACCCCAGCTCCCACTACAAACATGCGGACTGCGACTTCCGTCACGGATGCGTCCTTTGACAGCATCGTGAATGAAGCGAGACCGACAGTTACAACCAACATTCCTACAACGGTTGCTAAACCTGGCCCGATGCGGTCAGCTATATATCCTCCCACTGGGGAGCACATGGATATCGCTATGGACATGAGCATAAGAAATATCCCAAGCGTAACTGTCGACACTCCCATAATTTCTGACGCGAAATAAGGAAGGATGAAAACATTTACAAATGTGCCCATATTCAAAAGTAGATTTGAGCCTACTCCTGCACTCACCGCAAGATCCTTGAAAATTTGGAGTTTGAGCAGAGGAAATTTAACCGTGGTTTGACGTCTCAAGAAAAATGCCCAAAGCGCTATCGAGATAATCAATAGCGGCATGGACTCGACCTGAATCCAACCTCTCGCTGCCCCCACATTCAGGTAGGCCACTAAGGCAACTACGGCTGCAAAGACAGAAACTGCTCCCATGAAATCGAAGGATCGAATGCTACTCGCTATTTCCGAGTCCGTCTCGCAGGGAGAAACTTTAGGCTGAGTATTTCTTCCCATCTCTTTCAGTAAGACAATTGTCCCGATTATTGAGATAAAGCATATGGGCAATCTTCCTAGGAAAATCCAGTGCCAGGAAACATATTCCAGCATAAGGCCGGCAGATAAGGTGCCAACCAACATACCTAAAGTCCCTATAGCTGTCATAACGCCTAATGCCCTACCTCGCATTTCACCCGGGAAAAGAGAGGTGACTAGGGCCGGGGAAATAGCTAAAAGTGCTGCGTTTCCTACTGCCTGCAAGATCCTAAATAGGATCACAGACTCTATCGTCGGTGATAACCCAATAGCGATCATCGCAGTGGTGTAGGATACTAGTCCAACAAGAAAGACGTTTCTAAGACCGAATAGGTCTCCCGCTCTTCCTACCCCTAGCTGCAGTGCCACTCCTGTGCCGAGGTAGAACGTGATCATGAGATAAACAATTCGAGGCTCAGAATCAAAATAATCCGATATTCGGGGCAGGGCAACGTTCACCGTCACATCCAGCGTACTCAGAAACACACCAGACGAAATTACTACAAGTTGAACCCATTGAAACATCATTCTTGATGTATGCAAGTTCTTAGACATCAGCAGGCTGAGTTTAGTAAAACAATTTACATCTGGGTGCCTGAGGCAATCTTCTCTACCGTGCCGTATGGATCTTCCTCAGGAGTAGATGCTACAGCGAATACTAAGCGGTCCGCACCTGCCCGCCGATATAATTCAATGCTTTCTTTGACGCTAGAATGAACAGAGGGATCTGCGAACACTGTTATTTCAACTGTCGAAGGATCGCGATCCAGTTTCTCGCATTCTTTATCCAACTTCCCCCTTCCCTCAGCGACAACTTCAGGAGTAACCATGAAGGGTGCCCACCCATCCCCCCAGACCGCCGTACGTTTGAAAACCCATCTGGAGCGGCCTCCCAAAATAATCGGTGGATATGGCATCCTAGAAGGCTTCGGGTCAAACTTGAGGGGAGGAAAACTATAATATTCGCCTTGATGAGAAGGTTCATCTTCGGTCCATAGTTTTTTCATGATCGCAATCGATTCCCTCGTATGTGCCCAGCGTCGTGTGAAATATACGCCAAGCACGGTAGTCTCCTCAGGTTGCCACCCAGCACCAATGCCGAACAAAAACCGCCCTCCTGAGTAGAAATCCAGGGATGAGATCCTCTTTGCCAGATCTATAGGATGATGCTCTGGAATGAGACAAACCCCGGTACCAAGTAACAATTCTTTTGTCGCCGAGGCGGCTACGGTGAGACCAATTAAGGGATCCACCATACGAAGATAAGAATCCGGAATGGAAGCCCCCGTGACCCCACCTGGCCCTACTGAGGGATTGACAGGAATTACCACGTGTTCAGGAAGCCAAAAAGATTCAAATCCTTTCCCTTCAATAGTAGAAGCGAACTCTGACAAATCTACAGACTTGGTATGAAATGCGCTGTGGAGTCCTATCTTCATATTTCCTCCTTATTGTCGTCTTCAAAATCCAATAAACACGGGAATCATTCATCTGTTCGTGGCTCTCAGGATACACCCACGACTTGAAAAGCAGGTGCATACACAACGAGTTCGAGCCAAGACGCTGTATAATTGTTCATGCCGGATACTTGAACTCCGTCTGTCCGCACTTTCCCCAAACCCAACTTTGATGTGAGTTTGTGCTAAAGATGACCGTGTTTAAACTCTGCCAAAATGAAGAAATTAATTAGTCACGCTGTTCAGGAGAATCTAAACTGAAATTCGAAGACCTAGGCCTCGAACCCTTTGTGCTGTCTGGAGTAAAGTCCGCCGGTTACGCAGAGCCTACCCTAATCCAGGAACGATCCATCCCAACTGCACTAGATGGACATGACTTGCTTGGATTGGCTCAGACCGGAACTGGAAAGACTGCGGCTTTTGCCCTTCCAATTTTGAATCGTCTTTCGAGAAATCCCCGTCCTCCGGAAAAACAAAAAGCGATTAAAGCCTTGATACTCGTACCAACCCGTGAATTAGCAGACCAGGTTAATCAGGCAATTGACAACTTCGGCCGATACACAGGGTTTAATAGCATAACTATCTACGGAGGAGTAAATAAAAACCCACAGGACGAGAAGCTGGCTACAGGAACTGACATTGTCGTCGCGTGCCCTGGAAGACTACTTGACCATATTAGAGAAAGAACTATAGACCTCTCAAACGTGGACATTCTTGTCATCGATGAGGCCGACACAATGTGTGACATGGGTTTTCTACCTGATGTTCGTCGCATATTGGAACACCTGCCTAAACCACGACAAACCCTGTTCTTCGCGGCAACAATGCCGCCGGAAATTCGCGAACTGACTTCAGACATACTTAATAGGCCTAAAACAATCCAGATAGGGATTATCGCTCCGGCAAAAACAGTGAGCCATGCTTTATACCCAACCACGGACAAAATAAAGAAAAAAATGATTATGCATCTGTTGGAACGGACTGCAACAGGACAAGTCATGATATTCACTCGCACAAAGAGGAGAGCTCGATTTCTAGCAGAAGATCTTGAAAAGAATGGTTTCAGGGTGGCTCCACTACAGGGGAACATGTCGCAAAATAAACGGCAGAAGGCCATAGATGGATTTCGTAAGGGGAAGTACGACATACTGGTAGCCACCGATTTAGCTTCCCGAGGAATTGATGTATCGGAAGTAACTCATGTCATAAATTTTGACATGCCAAATACGGTTGATACGTACATCCATCGCATTGGTAGAACTGGTAGGGCCCACAACCAGGGAGAAGCCTTTACTTTTTGCATACATGAAGACGAAGCTTTGATCCGAAAGGTTGAACGAGTTCTGGGCAATCGAATCGAAAGAAGAAAACTAGACGACTTTAACTATGGCGGATACACTCCAACGCTTTCCAGCCCAGAGGCGACTTCATCGCGCAACAAAGCTTCTACAAGCCGATCAATAAGGCCCAACGAGGGATCGCAACATTCCAATAAACAAGGTCGATTTAAGCGAAAAAGGCCAAACTCACCCAGCGAGCGGGGCAACAGTAGCAGACGGGTGGGAGATATCAGTGGAACTCCAAGGCGTGCATCGAGAAGTGATCCAACCCCTCATGACACCACAACCGGGACCAGTCAACCTAAGCCAGACACGTTGTCCCATCGAAGATCAAACAGTAAAACATTTAATCACAAGGGCAAATCCAACTCCCAAGGAGTGAGGTCTCGCCGAGACTCCAACAGGGGACGAACAAGACACTAGCCTATACAAAGATCCGTATTACTGCTTTTTACGAGCTGATCCGATCCTTAAGTGACACCTAGCATGGAAAGCGGTGCTACCATGCGGCCAGACAGAATCACTTAACCGCATAAAATATAGAGGACTAACGTATGAAGTTCGGCCTTTTCTGGCAGGTGCCTGGACACGAAGGTTCCGACGTGCCCCGGCGGCATTGGGAGACAATTGAAGAGATCTCTCTCGGCGACAAACTTGGTTTCGAAGAAGCGTGGCTTGCTGAGTCTCCATTTTATCCAACGCGCCCTATGTCACAACCGCTCCTTGTTGCTGCCGCTGCTGCACAGCATGCACCCAAAATACGATTCGGCACGTTGGCAACACAAACTCCAATGCATCACCCTATTGAATACGCAACCTCAGCCGCGACGTGCGACATATTAACTGGCGGGAGACTCGATTTATGCCTCGGCGGAAGATACGGTGGCGCATCTAGTACCGTGATGGGCGTTTCCCCTGAGACAGCTTCAAGTACCAGCCGCCGTATGGTGAGTGAATTTACCAAAATATTGCGACAAGCTTGGACCTCGGAACGATTAGGCTATAAAGGGGAATTCTGGCAATTCAAAAACGTACCAGTATTACCTCGACCTATACAAAAAACCGGACCACCTCTTTTAATGGCGGCAAATAGTGATGGAAGTTTTTCATTTGCCGGGCAGCAGAACATGGGTGTTATTGGAACCACACTAAGTCAATCGCTCCCCAATTTACGCCGTCACTCAATTACATTCGCAAATTATTTCAAAGAAACTACAAAAGCAACCACTGCACAGTCGTTTCATGTAGCGATTTCATTATTCGTAGCAGAGACTCGAGAAAAAGCCCGTAGCCTGATGTCAAGAAACTGGTTAGATAGCGACGTTATCTCTGATGGCCCACCTGTTCATTCCTCCGCAATTGGAGGAGGAAGGCATGACTTCTCATCCGGAGCTGGCGGCTGGGGAACATGGAACTTTGAAGAGGCGATACAACATTGCATATATGACAGTCCCCAAGGGTGCATAGAGAGGCTCAAGAATATTGAAGAGCAAATTCCACACATCGATCAATGCATCGTCGAATTTAATCGACGTGGACGCCTCACGACCTATGAAGTTCAAGAATCCATGCAGCTGTTTGCGAACAAGGTAATGCCCGAGTTTGACTGATAATTGATAGAGCCCGACTATAAAGACCAAAGACAACGGTGAACTCTGAGTTAATCAAAGAGATAGGCGTCATTGAGATTCCTTAAAAAGGATGAGAACGAATGAAACAGGTTCTCAGCAACCTAAGAATAATAGAATTTGGAACCGACGTTGCCGCAGCAAACACAGGCCGATTACTTGCCGCCTACGGAGCTGATGTCATTACAATCGAGCCTCCTCATGGACATCCGATCAGATACTTGCCTCCTTGGCCACCCCAAA
The DNA here is from genome assembly GCA_964652755.1 of uncultured Dehalococcoidia bacterium. Taxonomy (GTDB): domain Bacteria; phylum Chloroflexota; class Dehalococcoidia; order Lucifugimonadales; family UBA826; genus UBA11795. Next base: position 1,804 of record CAZZBP010000011.1, on the reverse strand, counting down.
ACGGGTCGACGACGCCTGACCCTGAAACGAGCATACTTTTCGCTTACTTGGGGACCGGTAAAAGATCTGTGCAATTTGATCTAGAAAACCTAGATGACGTGGATAGAGCAAATAGATTAATACTTAGCGCTCACGGTGTCATAGACAGTTATCAGCCTGGCTATCTAGCCAAATATGGGATAGATTTTGAAAGTCTGTCGGAAGAAAAACGATCCCTTTCAGCGGTGAGGATCACCCCTTATGGGCAAACCGGACCTAAATCAGACTGGTCTGCTAGCGCACTCACATCCGCTGCATCAGGGGGGCAACTGTACCTGACAGGAGACAAGGATAAACCTCCTTTACTGACTGCCGGTCACCAGGCCTACTATCAAGGGAGTCTGCACGCGTTAGGAGCACTCCTTACGGCTTTGTTCGCCGCCGAGAGAACTGGGATCGGAGATATCGTAGATATTTCTCTCCAAGAGGTCCAAGCGGCAACTCTTGAAGGGGCTGGACCTTCGGCCCTTTGGTATAACTCGGAGGAGCCACGTAGAGGGAACAACCCTCATCCCCTATGGGGGGTTCATCCGTGCAAAGATGGTTGGATTGGAGTGGCTTCCTTGCCACGGCAGATCCACTCTGTTTTGGATGTAATGTCAATGCCTGAATTGAAAGAAGATCCTTTGTTTCGCGACAGTAAACGGTCACCTGAATCAGATGATCTTCTAGGGCATCTGGTTCCGAATTTCACCACGTCTCATACAGCTGAAGAGATTTTCCAAATGGCTGACATACATCGCGCACCATTTGCAATGATTCCTACTCCAGACGAACTTCTTAAATGGTCCCATTATTTGGAGACAGACTTCTGGCAGGAAGTAGATCATCCTGTTCTGGGAAAACACCCGGTTCCTTCGGGCCCTGTTTCGTTTTCATTGGATTCGGCGGTTAGTAATTCTTCAGATAGAGGCCAATTCCGGCCAGCCCCAAAGATAGGCGAACATACAATAGAGGTGCTAGAGGAATTGGCCTCTTTTAAGACAACTGTCCCTAGAACAACTCCAGATGCAAGGGTGGTGGATTCTTCCCCACTTGAAGGAATCCGTATCGTGGATATGACCCAAGTGTGGTCCGGGCCCTACGCTACACGATTCCTAGCCGATATGGGTGCTGACGTAATAAAAGTAGAAGGTCCTACTTTCCCGGATTCAATGCGCACTGTTGGCGGAGCCCGTACGACTCCAGAGATCAATATTTCTCCATATTTTAGTGAATATAACCGTGGAAAGAGAAGTCTTGTGATCGATATCAAACAGGAGAGTGGGCAAAAAGCGCTCAAAAATCTCATTTCAACTGCCGATGTGTTCGTTGAGAACTGGTCATCCGGTGTAGCAGAGAGAAATGAACTAGGGTACAAAGACTTAACATCCTTGAATCCCCAGATTGTTTACGTCTCGATGCCAGGGTTTGGCCACACAGGATCTGATGCTTCTCGAGTTGGATACGGTCCCACCATTGAGCAAATGGGTGGGCTCGTTGCTCTTCAAGGATACGAAGGAGGTGCTCCTCACAAATCCGGCATATCTTACGGTGACCCAATCGCAGGTGCGACTTGCGCAGCAGCAATAGTCAGTGGTCTACTTTATCGTGAGCGAAACGGAACTGGCTGTTATTCAGTGCTCCCGCAACGAGATGGGGTGACAGGATTAGTCGGAGAGTTCATGGTAGCAGAGTCTCTCGGATGGCCGATGGATTACCGCATTGGAAATGGTGGCCATGGGTCCACACCACACAACGTTTATCCCTGTAAACCTGATCTCAA
>CAZZBP010000010.1:0-43222 GCA_964652755.1 uncultured Dehalococcoidia bacterium | reverse complement strand
ATCCTTGATATTTCCATTTCCACAAGTTCTATAAGCTCTTCTTGTGATCCGTTATTCTGCGTCACCAAATCAGCTGCTGGTTCTCTATCTTGCCACGCACGTTGACTTGATAATCGTTGCTCTGCCATTTCTGTGGTTAGGTTGTTACGATCTTTTAAACGTTGAATTGCGAGTTTGTTGTCTACAGCAAATAGCCAAGTGAAATCGCTAAATCGACCGTAGCCGGCCTCGATAAAATTGACAGCTTCCATTAACCCGATTGTATTAGGTGACAAGGAAGTACGCCATGAGTCCATAACTCCACATACTTCGGCTTGAATATCACCTATAGCGCCCGTAAGCCTTGCCATCTCTTCTGCATTACCAAATACCTTTGATCCCAGGATTCTCCTATCTATATATCCATCTTCACCTACGACGTCTTGTCCAAAAGCCCGGACAATTCGGTCAAATGCGGGCTTTCCGGGATCGTACATTCGGTGGACGAGCTTGTCCGCATCGCAGTAAACGGCACCTCTACTTGCCAGGTATTCGCAAGCAGTACTTTTCCCTGAGGCTATTGAGCCGGTTATACCAATAATTAGTGGCATTGCGAATAGGTACCTTATTGAGCTTTTTAGGTGCTTAGCAGGAAGCCCTTGTCGCTCCCAGACTTATTAAAAAAATCCGTGGGCTTATACTGCTTAACGAAGGAAACGGAAGATTGATTTCTCGGACCCATATTTATTTCGGTTAAGACTTGTATGCCTTAATAGCTGAGGCAACCGATGAAGGGTTCATTGGCAGTTCTGTCATTCTTACCTCCGTCGCATGAAAGATAGCGTTGGCTATCGCGGCAAGGGGAGGTACGATCGGCACTTCTCCTACGCCCCTAACTCCGTATGGATGCAAAGGGTTCGGCACTTCGACAACAAGAGTGTCAATCATTGGCAAATCCAATGAGGTAGGCATTCTGTAATCGAGAAGGCTGGAGTTCATCATGACCCCGTCGTCGCTCATGAAATATTCTTCGTTTAAGGCCCACCCTATTCCCTGCACGACTCCTCCCTGGATCTGACCCTCCACATAACTTGGATGTATTGCGCGTCCTGCGTCTTGGGCAGCGGTGTATCGGAGTATTTCTACTTTGCCTGTATCCGGATCCACTTCTACGTCCACAACATGAGTAGCGAAGGCGCTGCCAGGACCACGAGGGTCGAGATTGGCTCTTCCGACTACAGGCCCACCTGTATCCGGAAGTTTCGATGCAAGCTCCTTAAACGACATGGTTAATTCTGGGTCCGACGAGTGCCTGAACATACCTTTCACCAATTCAATGTCGTCTAGGCCGGTTTCCCAAACTTCTGCGGCCCTTTGTAAAAGTTGTCGCTTGACGTCCTGAGCTGCCTCATAACTCGCCCATCCGGTCTTAAAAGCTGCTCCGCTTCCACCGGTCATAGACGTGTATCCTATAGTATCGGTATCTCCTACCTGTGGACTTACGTCTTCTACAGGGATTCCTAGAACTTCAGATACGTGTTGCGCGGCAGCTGGACGAAGGCCACCTATATCCATAGAACCGATCGTGAGATTGACTGTACCATCAAAGTTAACGTTTGCTATCGCGCACGCTGCTCCGCTTCCGTTAATCCAGAATCCTGACGCCACTCCTCTTCCCCTGTACTTACCATCGATCGTACTAGTGTAATGGTCGTGCTCTTTGACAGCCTGGGCAGTTTCGATGCATCCAATCTTAGGATTGGTTATGCCCGACGGCCGAATAGTTCCTTCTTTTGCTCCGTTCATTATCCTGAGATCCAACGGATCCATTCCTAATTTTTCAGCTAGTTCATCCAACAGGGTCTCTGCTGCAAAGGATCCAAGAGGAGCTCCCGGGGCACGGTATGCGGTTGTTTTTGGTTTGTTGTTTACAATGTCGTAGCCATCAATTAACACGTTCTTAATATCGTAGGGTGTGAAAATGCAATTTGCTGCCGCTCCCACTGGTGATCCGGGAAACGCCCCGGCCTCAAATTTAAGATCTGCGTAGGCGGCCAGGATTTTGCCATAGTTGTCAGTGCCAATCTTGACTTTCATATAACAACCGGACGTAGGCCCAGTAGCCTCTAAAACCTCTGTCCGACTCATAGTAACTTTTACAGGAACTCCAGCCTTTTTCGACAACATCGCGGCGATCGGTTCCAAGTAAATAGTTGTCTTACCGCCAAACCCACCTCCAATTTCCATTGGTACAACCTTGATGGAAGAGTAGGGAATGCCTAGCACCACAGATGTCTTGTCCCTAATCTGAAAATGGCCCTGAGAACTACCCCAGACGGTAACCCGATCGTTCGCAGTCCACCAACCCGTAGCTGAGTGTGGCTCTATATATCCCTGGTGAACTGTTGCGGTTCGGAATTCACGTTCAACTACATGATCAGAACCAGCGAACCCTTTCTCCACGTCACCTAGTCGAAGTTGCGCATGGCTTGCTATGTTGTTTTCATACTTTTTGTGAAGTAGAGGCGCTCCTTCAGCTAAAGCCGCCTCTACAGTAGAAACTGAATCTAAGATTTCATAGTCTACGGTGATTAAGTTAAGGGCCTCCTCTGCCATGTGAGGAGAACTTGCTGCTACGGCGGCGATTGGATGGCCCTTATAAAGGACTTTTTCGCCAGCTAGTATGTTGTCTGTTTGTTCTTTGGGATTTAAAGGAGGTCCGGGTATGATCGAAGCTGATTTATTCTCATGCTGAGGAAAATCAGTATTGGATATTACGGCATGCACTTCGGGATGAGCCTCAGCTTTAGACGTGTCCATTGATATGATCCGCGCATGTGCATGAGGGCTCCGTAATATCCTCCCATGGATCATGCCAGGTAAATTCATGTCGGCACCATACAGGGCTTTACCTGTAACCTTGTCATACCCGTCGTGACGTATGGGTCGCTTGCCGACTGCACTGAACTCCGTGTTGTGTGTCGTAGTCATATTCAAGACCTTTCCTTAGCTATTTCATGATAGACGTGACTTAATGTGACCTACCTACCCAAATACCTGTCCCAAAGTTTTAACCGGGCACCTTGCAAGCCATTTGGTTACGTCTGAGATTGTAGCACAAGAAAGCCTTGAGATCGTGCGTGTTTTGTGCCTGTGTGATATACTTTGTGGACTAATTTGGCTGGCATTTATGCCCGCCTTTTTTGTTCTGTGACAGTCTTTGTAATCCGGAAGCGAATCCGATTCCAATTCTGTATTTGCAAGCCATGAGTTCGGAGGAGCTTTTGAGATGATTGAGGTTATTAAGGATGGAGGGATTACTTCAGCAGAAGGTTTCGTAGCGGGAGCCACTTACGCAGGGTTAAAGACGGAACCAGACTCCCTTGACCTTGGAATCGTTCTTTCAGATCGACCAGCAAATGCAGCTGCAACTTTTACATCAAACAGTATTGAATCACCATCCGTAAGTGCTAGTAGAAAACGTCTTCAGCGAGGAGAGGCGCGTGGCGTTGTCGCAAACAGTGGTTGCGCAAATTGCTCTGTAGGGTCGCAAGGATACGCTGATGCTGAAGAAATGGCTGAACTTGCTGGGATTCATACCGGAGTCTCTGGAAAGGAATTGTTTGTTGCAAGCACTGGGATGATTGGTGTCGAACTTCCGATGGCACTCATTCGACAAAACATAACAAACGTGTCCTTAAGCGGAGACGGTGGTTCTGACTTTGCTCGTTCAATTATGACAACTGACAGCAAGCATAAAGAGAGGGCAGTTTCATTCGTTCACGCTGGAAAGACCGTGACGATTGGAGGAGTTTCGAAAGGCGTTGGTATGATTCATCCCAACATGGCTACCATGCTTTGTTTCGTCTCCACAGATGCAAATGTAGAACAGGACTATTTGCAGAATGTCCTGTCAGGAGCTGTTGACTCATCTTTCAACATGATAGATGTGGATGGAGATCAGAGCACGAACGATACGGTAGTGATCCTAGCGAACGGTGCTTCTGGAACTCCACAAATCAGTGATGGATCAGAAGGCTCTGATTCTTTTGTGGAGGCTCTCACCTACGTTTGTACGGAATTGGCGAAAGAGCTGGCAGGAGATGGGGAAGGTGCTCAGCGATTGATTGAAGTAACCGTCGAAGGTGCCTTAACTGTAAGTGAAGCTAGGACATCGGCTCGTGAGATAGCTTCGTCTCTCCTAGTCAAAGCGATGGTACACGGTAGAGACCCTAACTGGGGCAGGTTAGTCATGGCTCTTGGAAAAAGCGAAATAAGTGTTGATGAAGCCAAACTGGACATCTTCATTAGCGACATACATATAGTGCATGAAGGTATCGCAATACCCTACTATCGGGATGCAGTAGTAAGTGCAATGGGTAATGATGAAATTAAGTTTCGAATTGCGCTGAATATCGGAAGCCATTCCGCTACTGCGTGGGGGTGTGATCTCACAGAAGAGTATGTCATATTCAACTCTGCCTACAGCACATAATCTGCATCTGCGGGCAGGTAACCAATTAATTAGAATTCATGTTTTTTTCAAACAAGCCTGAAAATAGACTTCCTGAAAGCGAATACCTTCGGCGTGCCGGTCCGCGTGTCCATAATCTTCAGTCCGAAATTAATCAGGAAAGTGGCGCGCCATCATTGGAAGGCGAATTAGAAAGTCCGGCATTAGAAAGTCCGATTGTTATTAAAATTGGTGGAAGCACACTCGGGAGTCATGACACTACACTTGAGGATCTTATCGCCCTGCAAGGTGAGGGCAAAAAATTAGTAGTCGTTCATGGAGGCGGAAAGACCATATCAGATTGGATGGAAAGGCAAGGGGTTCGCCCCCGATTTGTTAAAGGTCTCCGAGTGACCGATTTAGTAAGTCTTGATATCGTAGTGGCGGTTTTAACTGGATTGATTAACAAGAGTTTAGTGGCGTCAATAAACAGCAGGGGTGGAGAGGCAGTAGGACTTTCAGGAGCGGATGGAAGCATGATTCAGGCTTCCATAGCGAACCCAGAATTGGGATACGTAGGGAAGATCGAAAACATAAATCCTGACCCTATATATGCTGCTCTCTCTGCTGGCTATATTCCGGTTATAGCCCCTGTGGGATTTGACGCTTCAAGAAAGCCAGATGAAGAGGGGTCATTGCTCAATATAAACGCTGATACCGTGGCAGGCTACATCTCCTCAGCTTTGAAGGCGAAGAGAATGGTTTTTCTTACTGACGTGGAAGGGGTCCTCGATTCGTCGAGGCGACTGATTCCTAGGATTACCGAAAGACAGGCTCATTCTCTTGTTCGGTCGAATGTGATTGGTGGAGGTATGTTGCCTAAAATAGAAGCTTGTTTGGAAGCAATAGAAGGCGGAGCGATTTCTCAGATAATTGATGGTCGGGAATCACGCGCGCTTAAAAATCTTCTATCCGGGGAGAACCTGGGTACAAGGATCGGATAGGGTTATTTTTTTATGACAACAGGTTCGTTTCCCCCTTTTAACTTTGAAAATATTTCTCTTCCTGAAAGGTTATCAGGTCGGATGAAATGGGTCGCGGCTGCCGCGGGCGTTGTGGACCGTTTGATCCTACTTTCACTGTTTCGTGGAATATATGCTGAGAGGCTTTGGTTCGGCGAACTCGGATATAGGGGAGTTTTTGTAAAGGTAATACTTACAAAAGCAATCCTGTTCGCTGTGGGGTTCAGTACTGTTGCTATATTTGTTGGCGCAAGCCTACTCACGGCATATAAAGCAAGTTTTGGGCCAGTTAGCGTATCCATACCAGACTCTGCCGTGTCGCTTACGAGAAAGGCAGTATTGGTTGTCGCCGTGCTAGCTGTAATCGTGTTGGGCGTGATTTTCGGATCAATATTCTCTTCAAAATGGGAACTGTTTCTGCGATTCACTAATGCGGCTAGCTTTGGATTGAAGGATCCAATGTATGAAAAAGACATTTCTTTTTTCGTTTTCGCGCTTCCAACCTACGCATTTGTGCAAGGATGGTTATTCTCGGTTTCTATCGTAGCTTTACTGGGATCTGCGCTGATCGCTTTCGTCAACTTTACCGTCAGAGGTGTGAGCTTCACGCTGACACCTTCGCTTCGTAAACAAGCTGTCTTCATAGGCGCAGTTATAGTTCTTATCGCAACCGCTGGTCTATGGGTGGATCGGTTACAACTTGTGCACTCCGAGGGTGGGGTTGTGCATGGGGCTACCTACGCCGATGTACATGCGAAGCAACTAGCGTTAATGATTCTTTTTGGACTCGGATTGGTTACAGCAGTAGCGATGGTTATCGCTGCATTTATGAATAGGATGCGTATTGTTTTTGGAGTACTAGGTCTTTGGATCATTTTAATATTGGTATTAGGGACTGGATGGCCCTCCGTAGTTCAACAATTCTCAGTTGACCCTAATGAATTCTCTAAAGAGGAGAAATACATAAGTAGGAATATGGTTTTTACTCGCCTAGGGTATGGCCTAACGGATATTGAAGAAAATTACTATGAGGCCGAAGGAGAGGTAACGGCAAGTCTTGTCTCAAATAATAGAAAGACAATTGAGAATATAAGACTTTGGGATTATCGACCACTTACAAGTGTTTATAAACAGATTCAGCTTATTCGTCCTTACTACGATTTCAAGGATGCCGACGTAGATAGATACACAATAGGCGGAGATTATAGGCAGGTACTACTGGCAGCTCGAGAGGTAGCGCCTGAAAAATTGGACGAATCAGCCCAGACCTGGGTAAACACCAAGCTTACGTACACACACGGTATAGGAATTGCTATGAGTCCTGTCACTGAGTTTACTACTGAGGGAAGGCCGGTGTTTTTCGCAAAGGACATACCTGCAGGAGGAGAAATTCCTATTTCTCCTCCTGACAGACCAGACGAAGCGGAAATAGTAGTAGAGAATCCTCGCATATATTACGGAGAGAACACTCTAGATTATGTGATTGTTAATACGAATACGGAAGAACTTGACTATCAAACCGGTGAAGGAGTTCTAGCAAAGACTAATTATGAAGGTGATGGCGGAGTAGCCGTCGGCTCCTTTATCAGGAAACTAGTCTATGCATGGGAAATGGGGGATGTGAATATTCTTATCAGCAGTGAACTTAATGCTGACAGTCGGATTCAGTACAGAAGAACAATTCAGGATAGGGTTGGAACCATTGCACCATTTCTTTCTCTCGATGGAGACCCGTACATAGTTGCGGATGGAGGTGGATTGTTGTGGGTGCAAGATGCATATACGACGTCGGACCAGATGCCTTATTCCGATCCGGTATCTAATGGTTTTGGTACTGAAAGTAACGGTTCTCACCCTTATAATTACATACGGAACAGCGTGAAGATAGTCGTCAATGCCTATGATGGTGAAATTGATTTCTATCTCTGGGATTCCTCGGATCCTGTAGCGGAGACTTATCGCAGAATCTTTCCCGACTTATTTTCGAACTCGGATAATATGCCCGATTCACTGCGTGCCCACATGAGATATCCACAAGGGCTTTTCTCTGTCCAGGCTGAGAAATACATCAAATATCATATGGATGATCCCGAGCATTTTTACGGAAACGAGGATCTCTGGGCCATTCCACAGGAGAAATTCGGTCAAGGTGAAACACTTCAAGTTGTAGAACCTTATTACGTCATCATGAAACTTCCTGGGGAGCAAACTGAAGAATTCGTCCAGCTCATGCCTTATACTCCCACAGGTCGTCCTAATATGGTCGGCTGGATCGCTGCAAGAAGCGATGGGGCAAACTACGGAAAGCTAGTTGCTTACAACTTTCCCAAGGACAGGCAAGTCGATGGACCAGAACAGGTAGAGGCACGGATAGATAACGATCAAGACATCTCTGCGTGGTTCACATTGAGGTGCTCAGAAGGGTCAACTTGCATAAGGGGAAACCTCCTTGTGATTCCTGTTGGAGACTCTCTTCTTTACGCAGAACCCGTATATATACAAGCAGATGGTGTCAGCTTCCCTGAACTGAAGAAAGTTATCTTGGCTACTGCCCACAAGGTAGTCATGGCTGATTCTCTTGAAGAAGCTTTATATGAATTGACCGGACATCGTATGGAAACAGGGACCGCTTCAGATGCTGTCATGTCTAGTCCAGTGAAAGCAGAGTCAGTTTCAGGAACGGTTGCCACCACATCAAGTGACGAGGTAAAACAGGGTGATAAAATCAAGGACTCTTTAGATATACTCCGGGCTGAACTTGATGCGTTAGAGAAACTTCTGGAAAATCTGGAGAATGTTAGGTAAAGGAGAATAGCATGACCACCTCGGAACAATGGAAAGAACTGGAAAGTAAATACTACATGTTTTTGGTTCGCCGACAACCCATGGTTCTTGAACGTGGTGAAGGCGCCAGGGTATGGGATGTAGATGGGAAAGAATATTTGGACTTTACCTCCGGGTGGGCTGTAAATAATGCGGGCCATTGTAATGAGGCTATTGCTAATGCCATCGCCGAGCAGGCGAGAACGCTAGTACAAACCTCCAACCAGTTTTACACAATCCCTCAACTAAGGCTGGCTGAGATACTCGTGGAAAACAGTTGCATGGACAAAATATTCATATGCAACAGCGGTGCTGAAGCCAACGAGGGTGCAATCAAACTCGCAAAAAAATACGGTAAAAAAAACAAAGATGGTGCATATGAAATTATTACGGCCTTAAATTCCTTTCATGGGCGCACTATGATGAACGTGTCAGCTACAGGGCAGCCACATTATCAGGAACTATTTGAGCCAATTCCAACAGGATTCACACATGTTCCCTACAATGACTTAGCAGCCATAAAGAGTGCCACTAACGACAATACGGTTGCGGTTATGATTGAGCCGGTCCAGGGAGAAGGGGGTGTCAATATACCTTCCTCCGAATACCTACATGGCGTAAGGAAATGGTGTGACGACAACAATATGCTCCTTATTTTTGATGAAGTTCAAACAGGTCTTGGCAGACTGGGGACCTTGTTTGGATACGAAAGTTTTGGTGTGGAGCCAGATATCATGTCTCTTGCCAAGGGTCTTGGCGGTGGGGTTCCGATAGGTGCGTTCTTAGCCAAGGATTCAGCTTGTGCTTTTGATCCAGGGGACCATGGGTCTACTTTTGGGGGCAATCCGCTTACCTGTGCAGCAGCTCATGCTTCCACCAAATATCTTATTGATAATAATGTTGCTGAGAATTCAGCCAAAATGGGGGAGTACTTAGGTGAAGGACTCAAGAGACTACAGGCTGACTACGAATTCATAACAGATGTTCGCGGAATGGGATTAATATGGGCGGTCGAATTCGATTCAGAGCTTACCCCCGAAGTTATACCTGCATGTAACGAGGCCGGGATTCTCATGAACCCAATGAGACCCAACGCGATTCGGCTAATGCCGGTCCTGACGATAACGAAGGAAGAAATCGATGAAGCGCTTGTCAGGTTGAATGAAGGCCTGAAGAATGCCACTTCATGATAGGAATTGATTATTGAACTGGAGTGATCTGCAGTCTGAGGGAGTTATTTTCGGCGGTGCTGTCTCGGGTGGGCTTGACAGTTGTACTGTAACTCATTGGTTGAGTGAGCACGGTGTGGATGTAAAGTGTTTCACTGTTGATCTTGGCCAACCTGATGAAGAAAATTTACAAACTGTAGTTGACAGGATGATTTCCTGCGGGGCTTCTGATGCGACCATAATTCCAGGGCAAAACGCCCTTGCTGAAGCAGGCCTAAAAGTAGTTCAGTCTCAGGCAAGATATGAAGGAGGCTATTGGAATACAACTGGAATAGCCAGACCAGTGACTGTTCAAGCTACCTTGGATGAATTTGAACGCTGGGGAATCGAAATAATGTTCCATGGAGCTACAGGCCGTGGCAACGATCAGGTCAGATTTCAACTGGCTGCGAATATGATTAACCCCAATATTAAAGTCTACGCACCTTGGAGGGACCAGGAGTTCCTCGAACAATTTCCTGGAAGAAGTGAGATGATCAAATACTGCGAATCTGAAGCTCTTCCCATACGGCCAGCAAAGGAATCTAGATACTCCACAGACGCCAATTTTCTAGGCCTAACCCACGAAGCGGGAGACCTCGAAGACGTAACGATAAGCCCTGATTTCGTGGAACCTGGCATGGGCGTATGGCCATGGGATGGCTCCGACGTGCCGGAGTATGTGACCGTTAGATGGGAAGCAGGTATACCGGTCGCAGTTAATGGTACTCCAATGCGGTTAATTGAGATTTTTGTTCACTGTAATCAAATTGCAGGTCGTCATGGTGTTGGAATAGGAACTCACGTTGTCGAAAACCGATTCGTTGGGATCAAATCTAGGGGCATTTATGAGTCACCGGGTATGGAATTACTCGGAAGAAGTTATGAATTTCTTTTGCAGTTTGTTTTAGACAGAAGAGCGCGCGAACATTTCGAGGATATATCCAAGATAATAAGTCGACAGATATATCAAGGGTACTGGCTGGATCTGGCCACATCTTCAGCACTCTCAGCCCTTGAAATATTTAGTCAATTAGTAACTGGGACAATACAATTGAAGCTTTACCGAGGTAATGTGTTCTTCGAAACAGCAGATGATACATTCGATGCTATGCCTTACTCCTTGTATACAGATGACGGTTCTATGGAATCGATGGGTGCTTATGACCACGTGGATGCCGAGGGACTTCTAAACGTCTTGGGCGTGTCAGCTCGGAATTTTGGCAATCGACAATTCGGTCGTCTTGATCGGTAGGTTCAAGTAGCTACATGCAACAGGAATAACGTCTTGGTAACTAGAACATCGGAAGACGATCGAAAGCAGATAATCAACATGGTTCGGGAATTTGTTAAACGTGACGTTGATCCGATTGCTTCTGCCTATGATAACGATGATATATATCCACACGAGCTGATACCTAAATTGAAAGAGCTCGGCCTTTTTGGTATCACTATCCCTAATGAATATGGGGGTATGGAACTGGATTTTACGACCTTCGCCATGATTTTTGAGGAGATAAGTAAAGGTTGGATGAGTTTGTCAGGGATTATAGGAACTCATCATGTCCTCAGTCACATTGTTTCGACCTATGGAACTGATGAGCAGAAAGGAAGGATTCTTCCTCGCATGGCCACAGGAGAACTAAGAGGTGGTCTTGCCCTGACAGAATCGGATGCTGGTAGTGATGCGCAGAATATTTCGACGACAGCCCGTAAAGATGGAGAAGAATACGTAATAAACGGTAGAAAGATGTTCATTAGCAATGGGGAGAACGGGAACGTTTTCGCTTTGATGGCTAAAACGAATCTGGAAGCAAATCCCGCTCATCGAGGGATCAGCTGTTTCATATTCGAAAAACCGGTTGACGGTTTCAAAGTGGGACAACATATAGACAAGCTCGGATATCGGGGTTTAGACACTTGCGAGTTGCTGTTCGACGATTGCAGGATACCCATTGAAAATCTTATAGGAGGCCAGGAGGGTAGAGGATTTCATCATGTTATGGCAGGGCTTGAGACCGGACGAATTAATGTTGCGGCCAGAGCTGTCGGTGTCGCTCAAGCTGCCTTCGATGCTGCTATAGAATACTCTCAAAAGCGCCATACGTTCGGCAAACCTATATCAGATCACCAGGCAATCCAGCTTAAATTGGCCGAGATGGCTTCTAAAATCCACGCCGCTCGCTTGATGGTTTATGACGCTGCCGAGAAGAAAGACATTGGGGAAAGAAATGATCTGGAGACGGCCATGGCAAAACTTTTCGCTAGCGAAGTCTGCGGAGAGGTGGCCATGGAGGCCATGCGTGTGCATGGTGGTGTCGGGTACACTAAAGATCTCCCGATAGAAAGATACTATAGAGATGCTCCCCTTATGATCATAGGTGAAGGAACAAATGAAATCATGAAACTACTTATCGCAAAACGCCTTTTACAGAATCATGCTATTTAGGGCAGGAGCAAATAAATGCCTGAGAACAACCTTATTATAGATTCCAGGGACACTTTCGGAGGCTGGTTTGAAGACTTTTGCCAAGGCCAAGTGTTTAAGCATTGGCCTGGTAAAACTATCACGGAAATGGATAATCATCTTTTCTCTCTCTTAACAATGAACGATAACCCATTGCATACTGACGCGCACTACATGGATGGTCATCAACACGGAAAAATCCTTGTAAATGGCTTATTAGTAATGAGCCTCGTTGTGGGGATGAGCGTACGACAAACATCCGGAAAGGCTATAGCTAATCTAGTTTATGAAAAAGTCACACATGACGGGCCGACATTTCACGGAGACACGATATACGGAGAAAGCGAAGTATTAGAGATAGTAGCGTCCCGTTCGAAACTAGATAGAGGCATCGTTCACTTGGAAAGCAGGGGTATTAACCAAAGAGGAGAGCAAGTGCTTACGTTGCAGCGGAAGTTTCTTGTGAAAAGGCGCATTGATTGAGTCTGTAAATCATCTCACTACGCACTAGGTTCACTTGCTGGGATCTGGATCATTTAGAAGGGTAAGCGCAATGTGATTCCAACGGGCAGCTATTGCAGATGGGCCTAGATTTGCAGCGTGCCTTGGAATGTTCAACAATCAAAGCGTGATATTGTTGAAATGTGTAGGTAGCCTCGTGCATCTGACTAACAAGCAAAGTTTGCCAACTATCATAGGAATCTTGATCTACTGAATAACCTAGCCGAGTAAATAGCCTCTTGGTGTAGGCATCCACCATGAAAACTGATTTCCCGAGTGCGTAAAGTAAAATAGCATCGGCAGTCTCAGGTCCGATGCCATCTATATCTAAGAGTTGTGATCTTGCCGTACCGGTTGGAAGTCTTTTGAAGGCTTCGATATTGCCTTTAAAATCTGCCAATAGATAGCTTGTGAGAGATTTCAGTCGGGCGGATTTCACGTTATGAAAACCTGCGGAATAGATTAGTTTAGATAGATGATCTCTAGGCATTTCATTAATTATTTCCAAATCCAGTGCATGAGCGGATTTGAGTGATTTGATCGCCTTCTCCACGTTTGACCATGAAGTGCCCTGAGTTAATATTGCACCTACCATGATTTCAACGTCAGTCTCTGCAGGCCACCATTGCTGCCAGCCATAATGTTTTTTGAGTTCTGAATATACTGCTTCTGGCGAAATCACTTAATATGCCCAGCTTGGTTGAATTCCAAATTATCCTGAAAAAAGATTGGATCAAAATCGTTGTAAGAATAGAATAACCTTAAGTACGGCTAACTGGGAGAAGTTTAATTGTCAATGTTTCTAGAAAAACTTGAAATGTCTGTAAATGGAAGTAACTCTCTGGTGTGCGTAGGCCTTGATCCTGATCCCAGTAGAATGCCGCTCCAAGATGTTTTTGAGTTTTGTGCAGGTATAGTAGATGGTACAGCTGAATACTCGGGATCCTTTAAGCCTAACCTCGGATTTTTTGAAGCTCTGGGGATTGATGGTCTGATAACGCTCAAGAGAATGGTTGAATACATACATGATCGCTACCCTGGCAAGCTAGTAATAGGTGATGGAAAAAGGGGTGACATTGGTTCTACGAGTTCACGTTATGCGACTGCCCTTTTTGAATTTTGGGATTTTGACGCTGTTACTGTAAACGCTTATGGAGGCCGAGACTCCATTCAACCATTTCTGAACTATGAGGATAGAGGGGTATTCGTATGGTGCAAATCATCAAACCCAGACGGAGGACAGTTCCAGGGTGAAAGATCGATACCAGGAGCAGAAGTGGCACTTTTTGAGCGAATGGCAGAAATGTCAACGGAATGGAACGAAAATGGCAACCTAGGTCTGGTAGTTGGTGCAACTTATCCGGCAGACTTAGAGAAAGTAAGAGAACTGGCTCCTGGCATTCCTATTCTGATACCGGGTGTTGGTTCTCAAAAGGGTGACCTAGCGAGATCCCTGAGAGCTGGTATGGAAAGGGATTTTGCAAATATTCTGATTTCGTCTTCTCGAAGTATTAACTATGCTTCCAGCGATGCAAAGAACTTTTCGCAGGCTGCGGGTAAAGCTGCGGACATGCTGAGAAAGGAAATCAACACTGTTTTGCGCGATAGCAATCATCAGCAGTGAATGATTTTGATACAACCATTTAACATCGGTGATCGAGTCATATTTAAGAAACGGCATCCATGTGGAGGCTCTGAATGGGACGTGGACAGGATAGGGGCTGACATAGGGCTTATCTGTCAAAAGTGTGGTCGTCGGTTGGTAATGACCCGAGCTGATGTTGAGAAACGAGCAAAGTTTATTCATTCTTCTCAATCTTGAAAATGTGCACAAGGCTTTCCCCTCTAGTGACACTTATCCTAGGTTTCGTTGACACCTATGCTACTCGAACTTAGAATTGCTGACCCTGTTCGGGAAAACATTGATGAATATAATCAGGAGGTATGGCCAGATGAGGGAGCTAGAAATAGAAAGCATCCGCGTCAGGCAGGAAACTCAGCAAAGAGCGGTGGTCCTTCGGGTTAAGGATTCCGATTTGTTCTTGCCGATTTTTGTGGGACATTTTGAAGTTGAGGCAATCCGCTTAAAGTTGATGGATGTTGACGTTCAACGTCCTATGACTCACGATCTTCTCGGAGCGGTTATAGGAAACTTGGGCGGGTCGGTGGATAAGATTGTCGTATCTGAGCTAAAGAATGATACTTTCTACGCAAAGATACTGGTCGAATATAATGGTAAAACTATTGAAATCGATTCTCGACCCAGTGATGCTATTGCACTTGCGGTTAGAGCCAACGCCCCTATATTTGCAGAGGAGGATGTGGTGGAACAGGCTGGTGTGAACTTGGATAACGAAATCGCTGAAGCTGGAGGAACTGCCGCAGGTAATCCGACAGGTACTGCTGTTGATGAAGAAGAGTTGAGGGGGCTTTCGGCATTTACTGATTTTATTGATACACTGGATTTAGAAGATCTTGGGAAAGACGGTTAGGCCCCTCAGTACTTATTGGAGCCGAACTATCTTTAGTAATTGGCTTCGGGCTCCTTTGACCGTTATCTTGACATTGTGATAATCTTAACAACCGTTCGCGAGGGGTCTTATGAACTCCAAGAGGATGGGGACCGTTCTCCGTCTTTTAGGTATCGGCTGGTATGTAGGGATAAGTATTGCCGTCGGGGCGGTTTGTGGCCTATGGGCTGACGATCGGCTTGATCTTAGTCCATTCCTAACCTTGACCGGCGTAGGCGTGGGCCTAATCGCGGCGATAGCGGGGATGTACCGAATGCTATTATCTGTCCTTGGGTACATTTCTGATAAGGACTAAATTAGGAGAACTAGAAATAGTGGCGAAGCTGCTGGGCAGTCCCAAGGCCCTGTCGATAACCATAATCGTCGCGGCTGTCTTTATCGTCAGCATTCTCAGTGGCGCTCTGGGGAACGCATTTGGGCTGGGCTTTCTGGCAAGCTCGCTTCCAGCTATCCAACTTCCAGCGGAAGTAGTGGTAAGAGGTTTTTATACCCCGATCGGCGACTGGGACCTCATGAACACTATGGTGACTACTTGGCTCGCAATGGCTGTTCTTACCGCTCTCGCACTTCTTGTTAGAACTCGTCTAAGGGAAATTCCAGGTCGACTTCAGGCCTTGTTTGAACTCATTTTCGAATTTTTTCTGGGCCTCTGCGAAAGTGTTGCGGGTAAAGAGAGAGCGAGGAGATTTTTTCCTCTAGTTTTCACAATTTTCATCTTTATTGTTGTGGCTAATTGGATGGGGATATTGCCCGGATTTGGGACGATAGGTCGCATAGCTGATCCCACAGAGATTGCGCACCATCATGGCGAACATGAATATAGTGACCCTGCTAAGACCTCAATCCATACGGAAGGCAATACTGTCAAATCGACGGGTCATGGTGCTGACCCAAGTGAAGAGACTCACGGTGACCATCTTTCATCTGTAAAACTCCACGTTTTTAGTGGAACAGGATCGGTTTCATTTCTCTCGCCCGGATCTCTAAGCGAGGAACTTACCTTCTCTGAATATGAAAATAACCATGGTGAGTTAGGGGAAGGCAAGAGAGCTGGCCATCTCGTCCCGTTCTTAAGAAGCGCCAACACGGATGTCAATATGACTCTAGCTATGGCTATTGTTGCAATGATAATGGTCCATTATTGGGGATTTAACATACTGGGGCCTTTCGGTCATGCTGGCAAGTTTTTAAATTTCAAAGAAGGCCCTATAGGCTTTTTCGTTGGTATACTCGAGCTTATAAGCGAAATTGCCAGAGTAATTAGTTTCACATTCAGGCTTTTCGGAAACATATTTGCCGGGGAAGTATTGCTTATGGCAATGGGATTTTTATTACCTCTAATAGGCATAATACCGTTCCTGGGCCTGGAGTTGTTCGTCGGTCTTATACAGGCGTTTATTTTCGCTATGTTGACATTGGTGTTCGCATCCATGGCTAGCGTTAGCCACGGTGGAGACGAACATCGTTGACGATTTCATTGATGTGATAGTTTGTTTGTATCAAAAACGTCAGATGCTAAGTAAAAAGGAGGAAAATTAAATGGAAGGCGATGTCATGAACATTGGTGCTGGGCTTGCCATAGGCCTGGGGGCAGTTGGACCTGGTATTGGCATAGGTTTGCTGGCTGCTAAAGCTATGGAGGCTTTGGGCCGAAACCCTGAAGCTGGCGCGCAAATTCAGCAAAACATGATTTTGGCGATTGCGTTTACAGAGGCAATTGCAATTTATGCATTGGTTGTAGCAATTATCATCAAATTTGTTTAAGGAATAACCTGCCACTAATATGTCGAATGGTTTTGAACGTGGCGTCGTTAATTAGGAGTTCTGAATGGATGCACTAGGGATAAATCTGCCTGGTCTGATTACTCAGATAGTCAGCTTTATTATCCTTTTCTTTATTCTCTCTAAGCTTTTGTACAAGCCACTTGTCTCTCTGTTGGATCAAAGGGCTGAAAAGATCAAGGACGGTCTTGAGGCCGCTGAGCGGGCAAAAGAAGAGGCTGCCCGGTCTGAAGAATCTATACAGGAGCAACTGCTAGAAGCTAGAAGTGAAGGCCAGAGACTGATCGTCCAGGCCAGAGAAACAGCGGAGAAATTTCGAGAAGAAGAAATGGAGAAGGCCAGAGAAGATATTGAAGCGGAAAGAACCCGAGCACAGGCGAATATTCAGCGGGAACGGGATGCGGCTATTGAAGATCTTCGAAGAGAATTTGCCGGACTTGCCATAAGTGCTGCAGAAAAAGTAGTTAGGACTTCCCTCGACGAGGATGGGCACAGAGAACTCATTGATACCGTCTTAGAAGAAAGTTCAGCTGGAAAGAACTGATATGGCAAGATCGGTTTCAGCTCGAAGATATGCGCAGGCTGTGTATCAACTCGCGAAAGAAAAAAATGAAGTGGAGAATTGGTTGGATGATCTGGCGGTTTTGGCTGCGTCGGTTCGTGATGAG
Source organism: uncultured Dehalococcoidia bacterium (assembly GCA_964652755.1). GTDB lineage: Bacteria > Chloroflexota > Dehalococcoidia > Lucifugimonadales > UBA826 > UBA11795. Next base: position 25,788 of record CAZZBP010000010.1, on the reverse strand, counting down.
GTGTTCATTACATTTGCCAATTCACCTAAGGTTGAGAATGAAAAGAAATCTGCGGTGATAAAGGAAGCATTTGCTGAAACAGTTGGTGAACTCGCCGTTAACTTAGTAAGCCTTTTGGCTAGTCGGGGTGCTGTGGACGATCTCCCTGCCATAGCGGAGGCATTTCGGGAATTCGTGGATACTGATAGGGGTCTAGAAAGAGCCGAAATTGTTTCCGCAGTGGAATTAACAGCAGATCAACATAAAAATATATCCGATACACTATCGGTTCTCATTGGGAAGGAACTCACTGTAGTTACGAGAGTTGATGAGTCTCTTCTTGGGGGTTTTGTGGCGAAGGTCGGTGACAGGCTCATTGACGGGAGCATCAGAACCAGATTTGAAGATATGAGAAGAGAACTTGTTCGGGGTTCTTAGACTAAGCTTGGATGCTATTTAAAATACTTAATAACGGGATTAAATCCGTACGTACTGGAGGGTGATATGGCCGTCAGAGGACAGGACATAGCATCGGTTATAAAAAAGCAGATAGAAGGTTTCGGTACAGACCTGGGAATGGTGGATGTTGGTACCGTCATAGTGGTTGGCGACGGGATTGCAAGGGTTCATGGGCTATCTGGTGTTGGCTACAACGAGTTGGTTGAATTCGAAGGAGGAGTGGCCGGTATAGCACTCAACCTAGAGGAGGATAGCGTGGGAATCGTTATCCTGGGTGATCCACTGGGTATAAAGGAAGGTACTGAGGTCCGAGGAACAGGCAGAGTTATGCAGGTGCCTGTTGGAGGACAACTTCTAGGTAGGGTGGTGGATGGGATTGGTACACCTATTGACGGGAAAGGGCCCGTAGAGACAAATGACACCCGCGAAGTAGAGATTGTCGCACCAAACGTTGCTATAAGGAAATCGGTTGATACCCCGGTTCAGACTGGAATTAAAGCTATTGATGCGATGATTCCCGTCGGAAGAGGACAACGCGAATTAATTATTGGAGATAGAACTACAGGCAAGACTGCCATATGTGTTGACGCCATTATTAATCAGAAAGGTGGGGATCTGATTTGTATATATGTGGCTGTTGGCCAGAAGGTTGGAAAAGTGGCTCAGACCGTAGGCACTTTGGAGCAGTACGGTGGGATGGATCACACGATTGTAGTCGCATCCAATGCCTCCGACTCTGCCCCCATGCAATATCTTGCTCCGTACACCGGTTGCGCCATGGCCGAGTATTTTATGGCTCAAGGCAAAGACGTTCTCGTCGCTTATGATGATCTCTCAAAACATGCATGGGCGTATCGCCAAATGTCCCTCTTATTAAAGAGGCCTCCTGGGCGGGAGGCTTATCCGGGGGATGTGTTTTATCTTCATTGTAGGCTACTTGAAAGAGCAGCAAGATTGGATGATGCCCATGGAGGTGGTTCAATAACGGCATTGCCAGTTATTGAAACACAGGCGGGTGATGTTTCCGCCTATGTGCCTACAAATGTTATTTCTATTACTGATGGACAAATTTATTTGGAGCCAGAGTTGTTCAATGCCGGAATAAGGCCAGCTGTTAATGCTGGGTTATCAGTGTCTCGCGTGGGAAGCTCGGCTCAAACTAAAGCGATGAGGTCAGTCGCGGGACGATTACGGTTAGAACTAGCTCAATACCGTGAGTTGGTAACGTTTGCGCAGTTCGGTACCGATGATCTAGACACTGCGACAAGAAGGCAGTTGGAGCGTGGGCAAAGGGGCGTGGAGATATTAAAACAAGGACAAAACGCGCCACTTTCAGTCGAAAGTCAGGTTGCCATTCTCTACGCGTTGAACGAGGGTTTTCTAGACGATGTGGAAATCTCCGAAGTTATTGGATGGGAAGAGGCCTTCCACGGATTTATGGATTCGAATCATGGAGAAATCTTGCAAAAAATTTCATCGGAAGGGGATCTTAGTGATGACACTGAGGTAATTCTTAAATCGGCGATTCAAGAGTTCAAACAAAGCGGATTGGCGAACTAAATGCCGAGCGTCAGACAGATATCAAGGCGCATTAGGAGCGTCGAGAATACGGCGAAAATCACAAAAGCGATGGCCATGATTGCAGCTTCAAAACTCAGGCGTACTCAAGATGCGGCCACCCAAGGTCGTTCTTATGCAGAGAACATGGCCCACATGGTCTCCAATGCAATGTCACAACTGCATGAAGATGAGAACTTTCAGGATTTATCACAGTACCGCGATCTAGCAAATGTGGGGCTTGTGTTGGTCACACCAGACCGTGGATTAACGGGTGGTCTCAACTCGAAAGTACTAAGGGCGGCGGGGGATTTTATCGGTCATCAGCCTGTTCCTGTGAAGGTCGTTGCGATGGGTAAGAAAGGGATCGATTACTCGCGCAGAAATGGCCTACAGGCTATTGCTGAATTTACAGGTATTGGTGATAGACCGACTTCGGCCGAAACCTTTCCAATGGCTGAATCAATGATTAATGCATTTCTAGAACACGAGGTAGATTCAGTCCATGTAGCGTATGCCCGCTTTATCAACACAACGCTTCAAAGGGCTACAATCGAACAACTGGTGCCAGTAGTTCCTGCAGAGGTGTCTCAATTGGATAGTGCGGGTTATATTTATGAACCGGACGCGAACACTGTCCTTTCTGAATTACTACCACGGTATGTACAAACAGTTATTCATCATTCGGTACTAGAAGCGAATGCTAGCGAGCAATCGGCACGAATGGTGGCGATGAATCAAGCGACAGATAACGCCAATGCGATGGTTGACGATCTGACTTTGGTGATGAACAAACTCCGACAAGAAACCATTACCAAGGAATTACTCGATATTGTTGGTGGCGTTTCTGCGGTCGAAGGTTAAAAATTTGGTAATGAGATCTTCTCAGGCTTAGGAGCATAGAATGGCAACCGGCAAAATTGTTCAAGTAATTGGAACTGTGGTAGATGTTGAGTTTCCACCTGACGGCATGCCTTCTGTTTACAATGCACTTGAGGCAAAAATCAGTGACAGTCGGCTTGTTCTTGAGGTGGAACAACATATCGGAAACAACTGGGTGAGGTGTCTGGCCCTTGGTCCTACAGAAGGCCTTAAGCGGGGTGTTGATGCAGTTGATACTGGTGCACCCATTGCAGTGCCGGTAGGCGACCCTACCCTAGGTCGGCTATTCAACACTTTGGGAGAAACTCTTGACGGCCTTGAAGAAATAGATGGAGCAGAGACCTGGCCTATACACAGGCAACCTCCAACTTTTGAAGATCAAGCAACAGAAATAGCGGTTTTGGAGACCGGTATCAAAGTGTTGGATCTTGTAACCCCATTTACCAAAGGAGGGAAGATCGGGGCTTTTGGTGGCGCGGGTGTCGGAAAAACTGTAATCATTCAGGAATTGATTAACAATATTGGCACTGAACACAAAGGTGTATCGGTTTTCGCTGGTGTCGGTGAACGTTCCCGGGAAGGTAACGACCTTTGGCATGAAATGCAGGATGCAGGCGTTCTACCCCAAACAGATCTGGTGTTTGGGCAGATGAACGAACCTCCTGGCGTTAGGGCACGAGTTGCTCAAGCAGGGCTTACAATGGCCGAGTATTTTAAAGAAGAACGTGGCCAGGACGTTTTACTGTTTGTTGACAACATTTACAGATACATTCTCGCAGGAATGGAGGTTTCAGCACTTCTAGGAAGGATGCCATCTGCTGTCGGATACCAACCTACTCTTGGGACGGAAATGGGAGCGCTTGAGGAGAGAATAACATCCTCTAAGAATGGCTCCATTACTTCCGTTCAAGCAATCTATGTTCCGGCAGATGACTACACTGATCCAGGGATCGTAACTACTTTTGGCCACCTCGACGCCGTTATGACACTCGAACGATCGCTCGCCGCCCAAGGACTGTACCCTGCGGTCGATCCGTTGACTTCTTTTTCAAATATCTTAGAAGCGGCCATTGTTGGCCAAGAACATTACGATGTGGCCACTGGAGTGAGGCAAGTTCTTCAAAGATATCAGGAACTGCAAGACATCATTGCCATCTTGGGAATAGAAGAACTATCTGATGAAGATAAGACAACTGTGGCTAGGGCTAGGAAGATACAAAGATTCCTGACACAGCCTTTCAATGTCGCTGAAGTATTTACGGGACAACCTGGGAAATATGTTTCGGTCAGAGATACCGTGCAAGGATTTAAACAGATTCTTGACGGCACACACGATGAGCTGCCAGAGCAGGCTTTTTACATGGTAGGAACGATAGCCGAAGCTATTGAGAAAGCCAGCGAGATGGCGGCCGTTTCCTAACAGTAGAGGTTAAAGTATTTGATATTAGAGGTAGTTACAACAGAAGAAACACTCTATTCCGGAGAGGCCGAGGTTGTGATTGCGCCGGGAATAGAAGGTCAGTTGGGTATTCTTCCGAGACACGCTCCATTGTTGACAGCTGTAAGTAAAGGGGAAGTGGTTGTTCGGAATAAGGGCAGCGAAACCTCAATAGACGTTAACGGAGGCTTTTTAGAAGTGAAGGATAATAAGATCACGATACTCGTGACAAGTACCCTGTAGGACTATGAAACATACCTGATCTAAAGTTCCTCTTTCATGTAAAAGGTCATTGACTGAAGGGACAATACCGGATCAATGTTTCGCATAATTATGTGAGACGGAACGTGCGGTGCGACCGGGGCGTAATTCAAGATCCCTTTTATTCCATGCTCGATGAGTACGTCTATCACACCTTGTGCCTCTATAGAAGGTACTGCGACGATGCCTATAGATATGGATCTTTTTCTTATGGTCTCGGAAACCTCACTCATTTCTTGAACCGATATGTTCCCAAGCATTGTTCCGGACTGAGTCGGATCACTATCGAAGGCTGCTACAATCTCAAATCCTTCGGGGGAAAAACCGGGATAATTAATGATCGCTCGTCCAAGCCTCCCTACCCCAACTAAGCATGCCTTCCAGGCCTGATCGATTCCTAGGATCTGCCTGAGTTCCTCCATAAGAAACTCAATGTTGTAGCCTCGTCCCTGTTTTCCGAAGCGGCCGAAATAACTCAGGTCTTTTCGGATTTGAGCAGGTGTCATCTGAAGTAGCTTACCTAATTGATGGGAGCTGATAACGTCCGTGCCCTGATCAATCAATTGATTAAGTACTCTTACATAAATAGGAAGTCGTAGGACTACGACTTCTGGGACTTCAGTGTGGTTGGTGTGGCTGTTGCGTAGCATCTTTTGTATGTTTGTTAATTGACCGACTAACAGAAAAAGTGCAGCCAATTACTGCCGCGAGTATAACCGAACGCTCACTAATTGTGAAATTAATTACTAAACTCCCCCTTATCTATGAAAACCGTCTTCTACTGAACTGATGATTCACAGATCTTTCCTTGACTGATTTTCCGGCCTATTGCTAAAATTGCAAGGCTTTTTTGGCTAATAGCTATGGTCGCAAGCGACACAGTAGAGTGGCTAATCGCGTGATGTAATGCTCAAGACTTTGGCTCACTTGGAGGTAATCAATGACCGATGGGAACGTGGAGCTTCATAGAGGGCTAAGGGAAGTCTATATAGATAGAACTAACTCAAGCTTTATAGATGGCAAGATTGGGAAACTCTATTACAGAGGCTACAATATCGATGACCTTGCTACAAACTGTTCATTTGAAGAGGTCATCTATCTTGTCATGTTCGGTGAACTACCCACGGAGACTCAACTTAAAAATTTTACGTCTGAGTTAAGAGCTAATATGGTTCTGCCGGACCCAATCCAGGATATTATTCGGGCTACGAAAGATGCTCACCCGATGGATGTTCTTCGGACCGCAATTTCCGCTCTTGCGGCATTTGACCCAGAAGTAGATGATAATTCTGCTGAGGCCACTTTACGTAAAGGCACGCGCCTTACTGCCATGGCGCCTACTATTGTCACTGCTCATGCGAGGATAAGGGAGGGGAAGGATCCTGTGAGTCCTGATCCAACTCTCGGACTTGCAGCTAACTTTTTGTATATGCTTTTTGGAGAGACACCTGACCCTAGGGACGTGTCTCTTATAGACAAAGACTTTGTTCTACACGCGGAGCATGGTTTGAATGCTTCGTCTTTTGGGGCCCGGGTTTCAGCGTCTACTCAGGCGGATTTGCACTGCGCGATTACTACAGGGATTTCTGTTCTAAAAGGGCCCTCCCATGGAGGGGCGGCCGAGTCAGTAATGTCTATGTCACTTGAAATCGGAACTGAGGACAATGCCGAAAAATATGTCAAGGAAACATTGGCTGGTGGCGGCCGCATTATGGGGTTTGGGCATAGAGTATATAGAGCCGTAGATCCTCGGTCGTTGCATCTCCAAGATGATCTTAAGGAACTTGGTGAAAGGAAAGGCGAACCGCAATGGTACTCTATTCTTCAACAGGTTGTTCGGGTCATGCAGCCCTATGCACGGCGTGGGATCTGTCAAAATGTTGATTTTTTCTCCGGAGCCATGTATTTCCTTTTAGATATACAGGAAGATCTGTTCATTTCGATTTTTGCTATGGGAAGGATTCCGGGATGGACCGCACAAGTCGTAGAGCAATTCGAGAACAATATTTTGCTTCGGCCGCGTCTTCATTATGTTGGGGATCTGGATAGGGAATTTATCCCGATTGGCGACCGGGTATAGTCTGGTATAAAGTTTTGCCTGATAAGGAAAGGAGAAACTGTGGATAAACAGATTGGCGTGAAGGAATGTGTGCACCACTGGGTATTGGATCAGCCAAATGGACCCATAAGTAGCGGAATATGCAAACATTGCGGAATCACAGAGGAGTTTCGTAATTCTATGCCTGGTTCCGGTTGGGATCGGAGCGGGCAGGCTAGGAAAGCCAAACAGGCGAAACCCTGATACGTACAATTGATGGAAGAGAAAAGGGTACCGGCTAACCGGTGCCCTTTTTTTTATTGTCCAATTTTTCACAAAGAGTCTTCTATGAAAAATCCCGCTCAAGGTAAGGCCTACGAAATTGTTGCGGACAGGATACGTAGTAAAGGTCCTATTAATTTTGATTTGTTCATGGATATCGCCCTTTATTCCGAAAAGGGATACTACAAGAATGAATCCCCTTTCGGGATCAAGGGTGATTACTATACAAGTCCCACAACCCATCCTATGTTTGGCGGTATGGTCGCACTGCAGCTTTGCCAGATGTGGGAATGTTTAGGTCGTCCAGAGCCCTTCACTGTATTAGAAGTTGGATCTGGTAATGGTGTACTGGCGAAAGATATTCTGACATCCTTGAAAGCCTCTAAGTCCAAGTGTATTGATTGTTTAGAATATTTCACTGTTGACAGGATTTATCCGACAATTCGAGTTGAAGGCACGGTCCCTCTGAGGCTGGAACATCTTTCTAATCTTCAAAAGACGGGTGTTGTTTTCTCTAATGAATTACTGGATGCTATGCCTACGCGAGTAATAGAAATAAGGTCAGGGAGAATATACGAAGTAATGATTTCGCTAGATTCGGACGGGAATTTAGTTGAAGTATTAAGTGAGAATCCGATGGAGGAATTGGAATCGTTGAATATTATTGCTAATTTGACCAGTCTGGAAGGTTATAGGGGACCGTTAAGTACCCGGTTGTACGATTGGTGCCGTTCCGTAAGTTCTGCTTTGCAGACAGGATTCGTTGTAACAGTTGATTACGGTATGGAAGGAGCGGAATATTATTCTATGGATCGATCCCATCGGTTGATTCAAACTTACTATCGCCATATAGATAATCTGAGCCATTTGCAACATGTTGGAGATCAAGATATCACAGCCCATGTAAACTTTTCGTATTTTAGGGAACTCGCCTCACTTAATAACCTGATCAGCCTCCATTCAACGAATCAGCGGGATTGGCTCTACGATCTCCATTTCGAAGCAGTATTGGATGCCAACAGAGACAATGACGGTGAATTTATGCCAAGAAGGGAAGTAGCATTGATAAACAGATTGGTTGAGCAAGAAGGGTTGGGAGGATTCAGGGTTGAAATTTTTCAAAAGGGGTTACGCGGCATTTGTTACGAAGATATCATTCCCACTGTACAATTTGCGACGGACAACTTCAGAATTCCTCCAGTAAATGTCCAACACATGGCTGGGGAATTGTCACTTAAATGATCATTTAAGTAGCTTCGTCTCTTGCAACACATTTTCTTGCAGTCGTTATAAACCCGGTATGAGCAACCATTCGATGGGATGGACGAATGCTTCGACCTCCCACATCCCATGGCCGCTCTATAAGTTCTCGCGTGTTGATCAGCGCGAATTTGCCTGTGTCTTTTAGCGAATTTACAAAATCGCTGACCTGCATTACCGTGGGCAGAAAAGAGAGAACTACACCTCCAAGCCTCAGACATTGATGGGCGTTCGACACGCAGTGCCAAGGCTCTGGCATATCGAATATCACACTGTCGACGTCAAATTCGTCAATTCGCACACTTGTGTCCCCGACTTTGAAAGTGACGTTATCGGGTGTTTTGGATATACGGGACAAGTTTTCTTTAGCCAGTTCTGACATATCTTTTCTGAGGTCGTAGCTGTATATATGACCAGATGGTCCTACGGCATTCGACAGGGCTATGGTGAGGGCTCCGGAACCTGAACCAGCTTCTACTACCCGAGCACCAGGGAATAGATTCGAATAATTGATTATTGTTCCTATGTCTTTCGGATAGATAACAGTTGCTATCCGTTTCATATTGACTGTGTATTCCGCTCGTGTCGGCTTAAAAGCTATTAGCCAGTGTCCAGTCTTCGTGTACACCCAAGAGCCTTCCGTTTTGCCGACAAGCTCTTCATGATCAATGTTACCGATGTGAGATTCAAACCTTCCACTCGGTTCGAGAACGAACATGTATTGCCTTTCCCTGCGATCCGATAAGATTACAGGGTCTCCTATTTGTAAGACGCTTCTGTCTTCTAATTGGGGAATATCGGTCAAAAACGTATCCGCTATATCTTTTTGACTTCGTCTAGAATATCGTTCGGATTTAGATCCATTGCGGATTTGTAAATCTTGCTGAATCGTACGATGCCTTCTTTGTCGATAATCACGATCGCTCTCTTGGGTACCCCGGTATCTTCATTGAATACTCCGTAATCAGTAGACATTTTTCCGTGGGGATAAAAATCCGACAGTATGGGATACGGAATAGAACCCAAAGTGGCCGCAAAAGCGGTTTGAACCTGTTTAGCGTTACAGCTGATACCCAGAACTTGGGTATCTATCTCTTCAAATGCCCCGTTATATTGACGAAATGAAGAGACTTGATGTGTTCAACCACCTGTAAAAGAGTGAATATGGAATGATAAAACTACATTTTTATGACCTTTGTAGTCTCCTAAGTTGACTGGTTTTCCTGAATGTGCGGGCAAAGTGAATTCCGGCGCTACCGAACCTATATCTACCATTAAATACTCCTGTATTTATTAAAACCTAACGACCACTGTAAATTTAAGCAGAATCCATGTCTGGATAGTGTACTATAGGCGCTCGTAAATGGAGTCAGTTTATGTCATTCAGGGGATAATTTGAAATGCCAAGATATGATCTGATTTTAAAGGGAAGCCGGATTTTAGATTCGGCCAATTCTTTTGACTCGGTGTCGGACATAGGAATCCGGTCCGGGTTAATCGAATCAATTTCGGAACGAATACCTGAATCTAGGGCAGATCGTTCGATTGATGTCTCGGAACTCTGGACTATACCTGGTCAGATTGATACTCATGCCCACGTCGCAGGCATGTCTAGAACGATCGACCCAGCGATAGGCTACCGGATGCTTGCGCAAGCAGGTACGACCACTGTTTTGGATATGGGAGGGACAGGGGACAATCTCATCAATGGAATAAATCGAAAGGGGGCTGGGCTTAACGTAGCCGGTCTTCTAGCGCTGGTTCCTGGATTGACTATATCATCCGACGCCCCGTCAAAGGGAGAAATAGCAACCACAGTATCGGGTGCATTGAGACAAGGTTGTATTGGAGTAAAGATACTTGGAGGCTATCATCCGTTTTCTTCGGAAACTACGGCTGATATCGTTAGTGAATGCAACCAGCAAAATGCGTATGTCGCTTTTCATATTGGTACGAAAGATTCCGGAAGCCATCTTGGTGGATTAAGAGAGATTCCTGATATTGTGGGAGATGGGCGGCTTCATGTTTGCCACGTGAATTCTTATTGCAGGGGAGTAATCGAACGTCCTGAAGAAGAATGTGTCGAAGCCGTAAGAATCATGAAGGACATGAGTGGTCAATTAAATACCGAGGTATATCACGCAATAGCCAATGGAACTAATGGCTTCTGCGATAGGGAAGGCAATGTGATTGCTAACGTTCCCAGAAATTGTCTTAAATCTAGGAATTATCCCCCTACATTTGATGGGATGAAGGATGCGATACTCGAAGGATACGCGTCAGTAATTCAACAAAAAGGAGACGAGATATTTTACGTAAAAGGGTCTGAGGCACTCAAGTTGTACGAGTCTTCTAAAACCAGAATCGGAATGAGTTTTCCGGTTAACCTTCCGGCTTCCGCTTTTTCCCTGACTACGGCTAAGAATTCCGATGGGGAGTTTATAGTAGATGCAGTAAGTACCGATGGCGGATCACATCCCAGAAATATAGCAATACAAAGCACAATGTCTCTAGTAAAGTTCGGAGCTATATCACCACTAGAAATGTCAAAAAAATTGTCCTTGACTCCTTCAAGGATGCTAGGTCTAACAAACAAAGGCCACTTTACAGAAGGAGCGGACGCGGATATCACTGTAATAGACCCCGTGTCTGGAGAGCCAGTAATGTCCTTTGTCGCTGGAAATGCCGTCATGGCTAATGGAAAAATTTTGGGAACAGGAGGGAACCTTCTTGTTACGTCCGCCGCAGAAAGGAAAGTTGAAAAAACCGGTATTCCATTTCAGGTAATTGATCTAGAACAAAGCAAACTCTATAAAGGGTTCTAGTCAAGACAACCTAGATCCCAGTAATCCTCTCTGGTTTTATCACTACTATTACTCTAGTATCTTGAATATTACGCCCCTCGTACTTTTCCGTGTTAAGGTATTTTTTCGCTAGAAGGTTGATATGTTCGTTAGCACCATCTTGTGTGATTCTGGTCACAGTACCTGTGATATTCACCACTCGCGAATATGCGTTTGCAGGATCGTAGATTCCGACCGCTACTCGACTATCTCTCCCGATATTGTTCGTTTTTACTCGCCCGAGAGCTGAGTTAATTAAGACATTATTACCGTCAGTGTCAATCCAGACAGGCGAAATCTGAGGTGCCCCATCGTCCATTAACGTTACGAATTGAGCGATATTGGGTTCCTTCAGTAATTCAATTTGACGGTTACTTAGTCCGGGCATAATGTTCCTTTCAAAGCTGGAGCCAACGGGCGGATTTGAACCGCCGACCTGCTGTTTACGAAACAGCTGCTCTTCCACTGAGCTACGTTGGCTAATTATGAGATTACGAGTCAAGATACTAGCACAGCAAAGCTGGTCACTTTACCCTGACTTCGATTCCTTGCTAATATTTGCTGAGAGGTATTTCAGCTTAAAACCCTTTCATATCAGCCGATGGGCTCATGAGGCAACCGTGCAGCTATGTCGAAACGAGTTAGTTCCATTAAGGTAATTTCACATCGGGGATATTCCTCCGAACGGCCAGAGAACACCATTTCTAGTTTTGACTGGTCTATTGAATCTGGATTTCCGTATATTGAGTTGGATATTCATTTAACTGCGGACCAGGTGCCTATTGTTATGCATGATGAGCATGTGGACCGTACAACAGACGGCTTTGGTGCGATTAAGGAGTTTACATTAGCCCAGATAAAGGAATTGGATGCTGGTTCATGGTTCGGCACGGAGTTTATTGGGGAGACCGTTCCGACGCTTGAAGAAGTCCTTGTTCGCTATTCTGGAAAAGCACACATATTTGTTGAGCTTAAGTCGTTGGAAGAAATCCTGGTCAAATCGTTAAGAGAACTGGTTATAGATCACGGTTGGATGCCGAGCCCCGTCCCGACATCGAATAAAGGTGATCTCCAGGTACCAGGTATATCTATTATTTCTTTTGCTCCTGAACAGGTATTACTTTCAAAAAATATACTACCTGAATTAGGGCATGGCCTTCTACTATTGGAGCCGGGTCTCGGTATGATTGAGTTTTGTGTAAAAAACGCAATCGAAGGATTCTTTCCCTTTATAGGAGCCCTGAATGAGGACATCGTTCGAAAAGCCCATAAATCTGGACTTTATGTGGGGGCATGGGGAATGTCTTCGCCAAGTCAAGTAGAAATTGCAATAGGGTTAGGTATCGATGGTGTCACTGTAGATTGGCCTAAGCAGGCGCAGGATTTCTTAGAAAATTCTGTTTAATTCGTTACTTATTTTAAGAAATATTCCCTCATACGCTGGTCTTCTTCTTTCGCAATTTGCGATCCGGCGTCAACATCCACCCATTTAAGCACTATGGTTCCAGCTACGATGATCAGTAAGATTGAGAATACAGCAGATCTTGTGTCCAACATACCGGTGACAAAAATGTAGAGCATGGGACCAAACACGGATGACGCCCGACTCATGAATCCGAAAAATGAGAAGAACTCTCCACTCCGAGTTTCTGGAGAAATCTGGGCAAAAAGGCTTCGGGAGAGTGCCTGGCTTCCGCCCATTACTACCCCCACTGCTAGCCCGAGTAGTAACCATTGATAGACCACTTTTATTCCAAGAGGAGCCCATAATGTTTTACGTACCAGGATTGGCCACCAATCCAAGGGACCTGAACCGAAGGTAGACAGGTGAGAACTTCCTATCACCCGTTCATTATTCATGGGGCCTTCCAAGACTGATATGCTATAAGAAGAGTTCTGGGATTTTCCGACGCTGCCAATCAAACTTCTTGCATTATCAACGGACAACACCTCACCGGATATAAATTGGTTTGATTCTTCCTTCCATAATTTCTCCACATGGGAATCACCTAATTCGGGAGCTGATTTAACCGTGTAGGCCCCTTTGTTCTGGTTAAACTCTAGCTGGTAATCATGATCCTGGTGATTGGACGGCACAAGAGGGGCAATTGCAACTCCAAATAGCACTATAAATATCCACCCTATAAGGGATACGGTCAGCGCCTTTTTAGTTGTTATCGCAGATGACAGACGGCTGAATGCCATTGCCCCACCTGCGGCTACAAATTGAATAATGAGGATTGTCGCCATATTGAAAACTAGCGGAATGCCAAGGGTGTCTGCTGCGAAAGCTCCTGCAATACCAAGAACGGTTTGTATCCCGTCATTGAACAGAAGATAAGCACACAGGTAAAGGAGGATTACCTTGAATCGCTGTAATTCACGAAAAGTGTTTCCAATTTCGCTGAAACCAAGTTTAATGGCAGAAAAGGTTGTTAGACCTTTAATGGGAATCAATATAGCTGGTTCAGGTATTATTTTTAATGTGTACAGAGACCAAAAAAACCACCAGAGACCTACAGAGGCTATAGACAGCCTCGTCACAAGATCACTGATTTGACTTTCTGAGGTGATTACATTGAGGGCGAGATGAACAACAAGAAGCAGTCCGCCCCCTATGTAACCATAGGCAAATCCTCTCGAACTCACGTCGTCTAACAGATGCTTAGGAGCGATATGTGGAAGGAATGAATTGTAGAAAACAAGGCTTCCTGCGAAACCGATATTGCCTAGGAGAAATGTTCCAAAAAGCCATGCCCAGGGATCTGAAGTGTATGCAGAAAAAAATGCTAGGAAGGTGAATAGTGAACCGGCAATAGTGTATGCCCAAAGGAGAGTCTTTTTGATAGCTATCCGGTCAGCGATGACTCCCAACACAGGACTGCTCAAAGCGACTGTAGCGGTTGAAATTGCGATTCCCAAACTCCACAATGAGCTTCCTGTGAAAGTTAACCCTAGGAATATAGCTTCGTCTCCAAGGGCGTTTTTGAAAAGAAACACAAAATAGACAGGGAAAATGGCGGCTGTACCGCTTGTAGCAAATGCCGAATTCGCCCAATCATACATACACCAGGCTCGGATTATCTTTCGCTCCGCTTTAGGTAAATCGTGTAACTTTGGTGTGTTCATTAATCCCATTGGCCCCACGAATTACTGGTAGTCGAGGCTGATAGAGCACATACTATTACCTAGAACGTTCAATCTCTAGGACTTGCAGTATACGTAAAGATGAGAATGGAGAATTAGATGCTTGACTATTACGCGGTTGCTGAACTCTTTGAGACAGAAGACAGGCAGATTCAGTCCTCTGCAAGAGAATATCTAGAATCCGAGGTTAAACCTAGCGTGTCACTATGGTGGGAGGAAGGTGAATTTCCCAGGGAACTTGTCCCCACCTTTGGGGAAATGGGATTTCTCGGGGCTAACTTATCACGAGACTACGGATGTTCAGGTGTGGGCAACGTTCCGTACGGGTTGATCATGTATGAGCTTGAGAGAATCGATTCCGGACTTCGTAGCTTTGCCAGTGTGCAGGGTGCGCTTGTCATGTATCCAATCAGTAGGTACGGCTCAGAAGAGCAGAAGCGCACACTTCTGCCAGAAATGGCGGCAGGTAATACTGTAGGTTGTTTTGGGCTCACAGAACACGATGGCGGGTCAGATCCAGGGGCTATGAAAACCAGAGCGCGCAAAAGTGGTGAAACGTACGTACTGAACGGAACTAAGATGTGGATAACGAACGGCAACATAGCGGATGTTGCTTTAATCTGGGCCAAGGATGATTATGATTCAGTAAGGGGATTTCTTGTGCCGACGGAGTCGGCAGGCTTCAAGGCAAATAAGATTGAGCGTAAGATGAGTATGCGAGCTTCTGTTACAAGCGAATTGGTCTTAAACGACGTTGAAGTACCGGCAACTGCAATGTTGCCCGATTGTAAAGGTCTTTCGGCTCCCCTTTCCTGCTTAACTCAGGCAAGATACGGTATAGCGTGGGGTTCTCTGGGTGCTCTTGAGGGTGTGTATGAAGATGCTCTCCGCTTCTCTCAATCACGTAGTACCTTTGGCAAACCAATAGCTAGCAGGCAGCTTATACAAGATAAGCTGGTTGATATGATCACAGACCATACAAAGGGGCTATTGCTGGCATGGAGATTGGGCAAGATGAAGGACGAAGGTACTATGGATTACAATCACGTATCAGTCGCCAAAAGGGAAAATGTAAGAGCCGCATTGAAGGCGGCAAGAACTGCTAGGGAAATCCTTGGGGGCAGTGGGATCACCCTGGATTATTCAATAATTCGGCACATGCTAAATCTTGAAACAGTCGATACTTATGAAGGTACTCGTGACATACACACATTGATTATAGGAAGAGACATAACTGGTGAAAACGCTCTGATGTAAAATTTGTGGGTTGCCTAGAGATTACGGCGGAACTCGGGCATAACCTCGGAGGCGAATAATTCCAAACTTTCTTCATTGTGTTGTTTGGATAAAGTACCCACCCTGAAATGGAGAATAAGCCCTCCTACGGAGGCATCTTCTAGCCGTTGAATCCGGGACCTAATAGTCGCAGGGGAACCGTACATCAAGCTGTGATCTATACCAAACCGAGGATTCGAAAGCCCTTTTCTGACCGACTCAAATTCTTCCTTTGTGTTCAGATTTTCTCTGGCATGCCTTACAAGGTCAGTTGACGCCTCAAATGCTGGCAGAGCAAGTGATTTGGCCTTTTCATCAGTCTCTGCAACGATTATGTTTCGCCAAATCCAACAATTTCTAAGGTTAGTCTTAATCCGATCCTGCGAATAAGAATGAGATTTCATTGCCTCTTGGTATAGACGGAACCGGCGAACAGTTTCGTCGTCGGACTGAACAACCAACATAAACGGCCTCCCTTCCTTGGCCATTTCCAGCATTGTCTCTTCAGTGGCCAGGGCTCGGATTAGAGGAGGGTGAGGTTTTCTGTACACCCGCGGTCGCAAGGGAGACATATCAAGATTAAAATGCTTGCCCTTATGAACAAATTGTGACTCGTTTGTCCATGCAGAGACGAGGATTTTCTCAGATTCGAGCAATCTGTCTTGTGCCTCCGTAAAAGGTATACCGTAGGCTCTATATTCGTAGAAGTTATAAGCAGTTCCCCTGCCGACACCTAGTATGATCCGACCCTTGCTTAAGTTGTCTAAAAGCGATATTTGCTCGGCTAGTCTCGTGGGATGATGTAGGGCCATTTGTACGGCCGAGAATCCGATTGTGACTTCTTTGGTGTTGGCTGCAACAGCTCCTGCGAAAGTTATTGGATCGACATATGCACATGCCCCATCGAGATGGTGTTCACCCAACCATATTGCATCAAAGCCAAGTTTTTCGCTCAGAATGGCTTCTTCCATGGCCTCTGTAATGACATCGAAATCATTTTCCGGCCCATTGGAATGAGGGAATAAAAAGTTACCAAACTGCATATGCTTACAATCCCTTTAATTTTTCAATTCTTCTATTTGTATTACAACAGTGATACGCCGATAACACCACCAACGGTCAATACTATTCCCGTAGTCCTAGTCGTCAAGGCCGTGCCCTCCATTGACTCTTTAAATAGACCAATGAATGGGATGCTAAGAAAAAGGGTAAGTGCAAATACGAAGAGAGGCCTAGTAGCCATCACTGTGGCTGTAAGATAAACCTCACCTGAATAAATGGCCTTAAAAAAGAATAGTATCGCAAAGAAAACAAGGACAACCTCAGTCAAGGATATCAGAGAAAGGGTTTTGGGCTTTCTGAGGACCTCGGAAAGGCCATTTCGGACTGATTCTGACAATATTAAGCAACCACAAACGATGCCCCCTCCTATTCCACGCAGCATAAACTGACCCCATAAAGTCATGTCATCTGCAATTGTTTTCGAGAGAAACTGACTTAGTCCAAAAGACATACTCGCAATAAAAAGGATGGCCATTGCAACAATACTTTCCCTTCCGCTCTGAGACCCCATACTAGATGGAGCCAATGAAACTAACGCTGCTCCAGCTACTGTGATTACTACGCAGATCCAGGCAATAGGAGTGACCGATTCTCCAAGAAATAGATATGCCAGCAATGCTACAAATACTGGATATGTGGACACTACAGGAACTACTCTTGATACATCCTGAGATTCCATTATTATGAACATTGCCACTAGGTAAGCCCCTGAAAACACCCCGGAAAGAAGAGCAATTACTACAGCGGTGATTGGGTAAGGTGATTCCAATGCGAAGGGTAGAGCGAAGAGCCCAAGCAATATCTGAGCTATTCCAACGGTTGCAACGAAAACTCTGCTATTTGGCACATGGTTGGAAATCAGTAGTTTGTCCAAAACAGATACGAGAGCAAAAGTGAAGGAACTGGCTACGGCAAATAACATCCATTCCATGTAGAACCCCTCAGCCTATGCAGTGAGAAAGATTCATCATTTCGGATCGAATGTTTTGACCCAGATGCCTGGAGAACCCGTAACATGTTGCATTGCCGCTCTCATGCGGTGGTTTGAAGGATGAGCTGTTTGTTGCTTAAACCATTCCTCGGTCCTTGATGTCTCTGGAGATTCCAACTCATAAAAGGTCATGTAGGCGGGTTGACCTGATATGGTCCTAAAACGCCGACCTCTTATGACACCGGAAACAGTTTCATAATTTGGTACATAAACAGTGTTATACCAGCGATTCCATTCATCCTCCAAATCCGCTGGAATGTCCATCCGACCGATTTGCAACGCTTCAGCTAAAGGGCTAACCAATGTTTTGGCATCCGGTTTTTTGGGGAAAATCTGTTGGTATACATTTCTGGTGAATGTGGTGCCGATTACTTCTGGAGACATTTTTTTAGACCAATCAGACGGGTTATTGCGTAAATTCAGGTATTCGTCAGACTTGAGGACATGGGGAGATTCAAGTTCGTAAATGGCTAGATGCTTGGGCCCGCTGACTACAGACTCGTACCTCGCTGCGCTGAGGACGCCTGGGACTGATAAACGTTCAAATACGTGTTCCTGGTTGTACCAGCGGTTGAACTCGTTCTCAAGAGTCTCCGGTATATCACACCATACAGCTAACATACCTGTGCCTCGGGTTTTGGCCATCAAAATATCCTCCTTGTCGCAATGACGCAAAATGTACCACAATTAGGACTGCATCTAGAGATCCCTTTTTTAAGGATGAATGCTAGTTGTTACTGCCCTCGAGGAAAGAGGTTATGCTGGGCTCCACTTTTTCCTTGTATACATTCCAGGCCGCTGCATGTGGTGCATGTTGCAAACGCACATATTTCACTAAATCCGGTCTTTTAGCGGCGAGAAGATCGCTAAGTTCAACGGGAACTGTCCTGTCGTCTTCGCTGTGTATCAGGAGAATTGGTGTATTAAACTCATGTGATCTGGAAAGATAATTTAGTTCTTTCCAATCAAATCCAACTAACTTTGAGATAAGTATTTTTGCCGGCGATAATAGTGTCAGCGCAGGAAATGGTAGTGATTTTGCCTTCTCTAAGACTATGGCATTGAGATCTAGGGCAGGAGACTCCAATATAATATTTTTAACCGCGCAAGAAACGGTTGATTCCAGAAGAAATTTAAGAACTATCGATCCTCCCATGCTATGGCCGAAGAGTGTGATGCTTTTACCCCCTTGCCGAACCACATATTTGACGGCCCCTTCCAGATCCTTCCATTCAGTGAGTCCAAACATATGATACCCACCGGTATCGGACAGAGATTTCTGATCATTACGATATGTAATCATTAACTGATTAAACGAGAGTGTTCTGAAGAGATTGGCGAATCGGAGACTTTCTCGTCGATTAGACCTGTGACCGTGGATAAATATTACCCATTTATCGGAGTTTTGCCTTATCTTCCAAGCAGTGAAGAAACCAAGTTCACTTTGATACTCAATCTCATCGTAACTTATTCCTAGGGATGTTTTCGGATCTGACTGATATACGAATAGGTCAGTGCGGACATTGCTGCCTTCACTTATTGAACCACTGCTCGAAATCACTTGCCGTGTAATGGTGTCTGGATGATTGATTAACGCCCCACCCGCCACAATACTCCCTTCCCTAGAAACTAGCCCTACGATAGGGAGCGTGATGGCTCTGATGTCGTCTCCATGTGGGGACAATGTTACGTTTTCGTCGTCCACTGAAGTCACTGAGGAAAAATATTCGACATTTTCCTTGATGATTTTGAACGCTTGACGTCGCGCTTCTAGGGCGTAGTAGACCACTGCAAGAACAATACTCGAAAGCACCACTAACAGAGTCAAACCCAATATTAAGATTATCAGAGGGACTTCCTCCGGGCCGTTCTGATGATATAAACGTGATTAGAGTAATGGCGCAAATTAAATGTGGTCAAGAAGTTCTTCCCAGAGTATATTCCCGTTTTCCATTACGGGGGGCAAAATGACTGAGTCAGATAGTCTGGCAGTCTATCTCTTTGAGTTTTACTAACGAATGCGCCGCCACCGTGGTCGGGATGGAAGTGTGTTATTGCCAGCAATGCGATGTCTTCAATCAGGTAACCAAGTTCCCCAAGGTTTTTTGGGATTCGAGCCAGACTCCATAATCCAACCGGCATCTATAAGTACCGGCCACTCGTTGGTTTCAATCAAGGTTGCAGATGTACCACCTAGGTCAAATTGAAATATTCCGTCCCCCACTGTCAAAATATTGTTGGGTAACATGATTAATTATTTGTACCTAACGGTATGAGGCCGGCGGCGTCTCAAGCATTAGAAGACGCCGTCGTTTTTGATACAAGTGGAGTTTCCTACCGAAAATAGGGAAGTGGTCAATTTGAAATGGGAATAGTGTGTTGCGATTCAAGACAATTTTCAAGGTTGGATTTATTTAAAGGTATTTAATGCTGGACAAAATGTATTACGCTGATCCAGGTGGTCGCACCAAGAATTATCAATCCCCCTCTCCTGAAGTGGTATGTGTTGGGATAGTTTCGCCAGCAGAAGTTTACACGGTAGACAGAATGCCGGAGTGGAACACAGGTGCCCCTTGGTCAGGTAGAGCAGACTTTATTTCAGAAGATGCTGCTATTGTGGCGACATCCCTAAAACAATGGGGATTGAACGTAGGGCTTGTAGCAAACAGACTGGGAGACGATCCGTCTGGGCACAAGGTGGTAGATAAGTTAATGACTCTGGGTATAACAGGCCATTTTGAATTAGATCCCGCCCTCAGAACACCTTATGAAATAGTGTTTTCTGACACTTCAGGAGGCCGAACATTCATTTGGGATAGAAGAATTGAGGTACTTAAAACTCTTAGTCAGGCTGACAACTCTATTATTGGGGCTAGCCGACATGTGTATGCTGACTGGTACGACTGGCCTCACAACTCTGTGGCCCTGGAAGAGGCTCAAAGGAATGAGATCCCAGTGCTCATAAACATGGAGGATCGGTATAGTGACTCCAGATTGGCGAATGACCTCCTGCCTTATGCATCAACGGTTCAAGTCAGTTTGCCGGAAGATGATGATACCGACCCTGAATTAGTTGCAAAAGACATGCTAAAAGATGGAGTTTCTTCAGTCCTGATAACAGGTGCCTCGAAAGGGACTAAATACATCTCGGGCAGTGAATCTTTTTCAGTAAAACCACCTTTGGTAGACTTGGTAGATGCTAACGGGGCAGGTGCTGTTTTCTCCGCTGGCTACCTTTACGGCGTAATCAAGGGGTGGGATTCAAAAGAATCGGTAAGGTTTGGAGTCGCAGCGGCGTCACTTCAATGTGAGGTCATTGGGCCAACAGCTACAGACCTAGAAATTGTCACTGAAACTGCCACATGTCTGCTTACCGGAGAAAATTTTGGCTGGACGTAAATGTCTGACTCCTCAACATCAAGGGTTTGTCAGGTCTTTTATAAGATCAATATGAAACGGTAATTGATTGACCTCGGGCCTGAATGAGCTGACTTTATTAAATCCTTCTACGCCTATGCTTTCAATAATTTGGTTAAATGCTATGGAAGTCAATTCTGGAAGACTCGCAACATCTTCAGCGTTATATCTTATAAGAGTGGGGAGAGCTCTTTGGTCTCCCAACAAGTGAAGCCTCCACATTCTGACCGCGTCATAGCCAGAGAGGCCACGGAGTGAAGAAGGACGGCCTACCCCTAAATCCGATTCGATCTTTTTTAGGCCGCCACTGTAACCAATACGTCTTAATAATCTCATGAGGTCTATATGGGCGCAGTTGCGAAATATGTTTCCTAAATAATGTTCTATAAAAGGGATGTCAAATGATGACCCATTAAAAGTAATAATCAGGTCATATTTCTCCAACGCTCCTCGAAATTCTTCCAGGTTCTGGCCTGAAACAAAGCTGCTGTAACCATATTTATCAGCGACTCCTATAAGGGTTAGTTCATTGTAATCCCGGCTTAATCCGGTCGTTTCTATATCGAGGAATCCGGCATTCTCTAGAAAATCCGGATACAGTCTCCAAAGCTCTCCTTTTGGTAATGCGTTCCTAAAATATCGAACGTCACCATCGTTAAGTTTTTTTACCGATTCCCTCACGATCTGTACCTGCTCGATTGTCCTGAGTGAAGGAGGTAGGACACGCGACTTATGGCTAAGAAAGTCATTCCAACACAGGATTCCATATTTCCAAATACGCAATTCCTTTTTTGGCCCGATCCCTGGAATATGCCTAAATGTGCTGGAAATCAATACTTGATCTTACTCAGAATCTTCTTTTGGAAGTGATACTGTCGGCAAACCAGTTTTGTAGATACTGCGGAGAGTCATGAGCCACCAACTGATTAAAACTGTCACTATAAAAACAATTCCGCCCACAGTAAGCATTGTCTCCGCAGGTATCGTGTTCCACAGCCCACCCAAGGCATGTAATCTGAGAACAGGGAGATCGGCTATAAACCCGTTCGCCCAGTTCATGGATGCCATGATGCCCCCGATGTGAACGGAGTACACAGCTCCAACTCTTCCTCTAATCGAATCTTCCGTGACAGTCTGGATCATAGTGTGGGTGAGAGTCATGTAACCTGCTTGCGAAGCCCCCATTAGCATAGCGGCTGCAATTGCCATTGGCATGTTTACTGAGAGAGCAAGCAATACTGGCGCTAGCCCACTTAGGACGCCTAGGTTAAGGAACAAACGTCCTTTAGTTTCCTCCTTTGTCACGCCGGAGAGAAAAAAGACACTTATTAGCGCCCCAGCCCCGATAGACATCATCATGATACTAAAGTCGCCGCCTTCACTAGCTCCGAATTTGTTTACAGATAACACTGGAAGTACTGATTCAAATGACATAGTGAAACCGCAATGGAAAAACGCCATTAAAACGATCACTCGCAGTTGAGGATTTCGGTAAACATAGGGGATCCCTTCGGATATATTCGTTAAGAATCCGCGGCTTCGGTCCATAACACCTGTCGAAGAAGTCCTTATTCGCAGGGTCTGGAAAAGGCTTATTACGTAAAACCCTGAGCACAGTAAAAATGCCCATTCGATTCCCAAAGAAAGAAGTGGCAGAATCGCAAGGGGTCCGACCAAACGAGAACCATGCATCGTTGCCTGATTGAGCGCTATTGCGTTGAGCAGACGTTCCTTAGGCACCAGGTTTGGTAGAAGTGCCTGCCCAACCGGCATCTGCGCTGACCTGGCCGACCCGTTTACGAATGCGAGCACCATCACATGCCACATCTGTATGTCACTGCCGAATACTAGTATTGCAAGAACCAAGTTGTGTGCCAGGTTCAGCGTGAACATTCCTGCCATCACATTCTTGCGCTCGAACCTGTCGGCAAGGTATCCGCTGAATGGGGGAATGATTACTCTTGGGATCATCGCTAGGAAAGTAACCATTCCTACCATGGATGATTCGCCAGACATGTCCCACACCAACCAACCGCGGGCAACGATCAAGGCCCAGGCTGCCGCGCCCGAACTTAGGTTGGCAATCCAAAGGACCCGATAATCCCTGAACTCTAAAGCTGACAGGAATCTATTTTTTGAGATATTTTTGAGCAAGAAAAATTTACCTGGAGCTTCTTCGATCTTTGGGTATTATATCTTCTGAAGATCAACATCTGATGGTTATGTACTAATATCAAACTAAGGGAATTAGACATATTTGATTTTCAGGAGATAACAGTGATGGACACTTTATCTACAGAGAAGCAAGTATTGGATTACTTTCAGTCCCTGAATAATTAAGGAGGCGGGGAAAGGAAGACCAGGTGGGGACGTTGAATTTTCTTAATGAAAGGAAAACAAAGGAATCTGTGTCTTTGATATAAGAGGGAGTAACAGCCCCCCCGCGTAAGGCCGATATGTTTTCAAGAAACCCTGGATTCCATGGCACTTGCGGTTCATTAGATGGTGGAAAGTGGAGAGGGATGGCGGACTTGGGATAAGGTCACGTCCCGTATGAGCCAGGGGGCGACCGATTATATTAGGTATGGTACTTCCTGGTTACGCTATCACTCATGCTGATAGTCTTGCCCATTTTTTTTGGAAGGTCAAATGTACAACGGTAAGCCCGCTCATCTCGTTTTCACTAAATCTCGGTCTGACAGCTGAATCAGTAGAACTGGCAGGGAAGGGAATAGTTGCTGACGGGATATTGATCGATGTGCCCCGGATTAGGGGTACAAACTGGATTGAGCGTGGGGAAGGCGTTTTTCCTTCCGATATCTTGAAGGTGGAGGAGAAATGCGGATTCATGATAAGTCAAGGCGATGTTTTACTTGAAAGAACTGGCAACTCCATTAGGTGAAATATCGAAGGGCCTGCCTACTTTCGGCAGTTGGGATCGGCATTCTGACACGCAGCATGTTTGCCTCTTTTCCGCAAACAAGGTGTAGCTGCACTGGGAACTGATACGGGAAACAACGTCACTTCTACACCGTACCCAAACGTGAGCCATCCTATTCCTCAGATTGGAATAGTGACCATGGTGCTATGGATATTGGATAACGCTAACTTGGAGGATATTGTGGAAGCTTGTGCTGAGCGTAACAGGTGAGAATTCATGCTCTCTCTAGCACCCTTGTAATTGAACAATATTAACAGAATCCCCTGTCAACCCCATACCGATATCTTGATCAACTTTGGATTTTTATTGGACAGATTTAGGTTGTTACATTAACCTTGCCTTTGCCAAAGTTACGAGTTTCATTTGATCGGATAGACTGGAGGCAAAATTTGGCTAAATATAAAGTAGTAACCCAAAAGCCCGCAGGCGTCACATTTGACCTTGCGGACGGGCATTATAGTCTTGAAAGACTGTCACTCGATCCGATTGGGGCGGAAATCGTGGAAATAGACGCGGCTTCTGAGGAAGAATTCATCTCAGAAGCAAAAGATGCTGACGCTATTATCGGAAGAGGGCGCAGAATAACGAAAAACATCATCGATTCTTTAGAAAATTGCAAAGTTATATCACTTGGTAGCGTTGGCGCGGATACTGTAGATGTAGGAGCAGCTACTGAAAATGGTATACCGGTGACAAACGTTCCTGATACATTTATCGAGGAAGTTGCAGATCACACGATTATGCTTCTTTTGGCATCGTTCAGACGACTTAATGTGATGGATGAAATGGTCCGTACAGGGCGTTGGTCTGAGGGAAGGCCGATGCTGTCAGAATTTCCGAGGCTTTGGGGCCAGACACTCGGCTTTATTTCATTTGGCCACGTCGCTAAGGCTACTTCTGTTAGAGCGAAAGCTTTTGGTGTACATATGATTGCCTTTGACCCTTATATAGAGGAACTTTCGATGACTGAGTATGGGGTTGAACCCATTAGCAGCCTTGAAGAACTCTTGCAACGTTCAGATTTCGTATCTATGCATGCCCCATCAACTCAGGAAGTCCACCATTTAATGTCGGAAGATCAATTCAGAGTTATGAAACCTTCGGCACTATTCATAAATAACGGAAGGGGTCCAACGGTAGATGAGAAGGCCCTCATAAAGGCTTTGGAAGGGGGGTGGATTGCTGGAGCTGGTCTAGATGTTCTGGAAGATGAGCCGCCGGATCCTGAAAATCCTCTGTTACACATGGACAACGTTATTTTAACGCCTCATGTTGCATCGGCCTCTCAACGTATGGCCCCTGAGACGCGGCGGAGAGTTGGTCAGGAGATATCTCTGGTTCTGACTGGAAGATGGCCTAGGACCTGCGTGAACCCTGCGGTGTTGGCCAATGCAGGACTGAAGAGGTGGCAGCCCTATTCAATGGGTCGTGGTCCTGGCTCGGGATAGAAATACCGCTGCCAAGAAACCTAGGAACTACGTTAAGGATGGGATCATTAACAGATCCCATCCTTAACGCTATGATTACTGTAGGTGGTTAGTTATTTCCTCGGTACAATTGCTGACACGGTCAGGAATATAGCCAACAAAGCCACCACAGCAAACGTGTAGAACGCCAATTCGAAGCTTGCTGTTCCATCACTGATCATTCCAGATAGTAGTGCTCCAATAGCTTGTCCAGAGGCGTTAAATGGTTCGGTTATACCTCTAATAACTCCGAGAGAGTCTCTGCCGAAGTAATTTGCGAACGTTACTGGTGGAATCACTAACACTCCACCTAAAGAGATTCCAAACAGTGAGGCTACCATTAAAGCCGTCGGTGGACTATTGACTGCTATAAACATTAACGCAGAAGCTGCCATTAGTGCCCCAACAAACGCATAGCAAAATCTGGCAGCCACTTTCTCAATTAACATACGCCCCCCCAAACCCCCCACACCAATGGAAAACCCCGTTT
>CAZZBP010000009.1:38069-44533 GCA_964652755.1 uncultured Dehalococcoidia bacterium | reverse complement strand
GGAGCTATTTTTCCCTAGAATGCGGTTTATTTAGTGATCGCATAATCTATTAGCAGGTAGTGGTGCCATGGATAAATATATCTCTGATCAAATCCGCAATTGCGTTATTGTTTCCCACAGTGGAACCGGAAAAACACTACTGGCAGAGTCGATGCTGTACAAGGCCGGGCTGATTACCCGAATCGGGGCAGTTGAAGATGGCTACACAGTTTCAGACTTCGAAGAAGAGGAGATCAAAAGAGGTAACAGTGTTCAGGCCTCCCTTATGGCATTCGACTGGAAGGGTACTAAAATAAATCTTATAGATACCCCGGGCTTTGCTGACTTCAGGGGTGAAGTCGTTTCCGCTGTGGCTGCAGCTGACTCAGTTATTTTGGTAGTCGCAGCCCCTTCAGGTGTCGAAGTTGGGACTCAGCAAATGTGGCAAATGGCAACAAGCCAGGGAATTCCACAGATGATCTTCGTAAGCAAGATGGATAGAGAGAATGCCAGTTTTGCCCGTGTTATGAGTTCATTGACAGATAGCTTTGGAAGGGAATGTGTACCTGTCCAGTTGCCTGTTGGATCGGAATCAGATTTCACAGCGGTGATTAACCTGCTTGATCCTTCAAGTGATGTACCAGCCGGTTTGGGAGATGAGGTGGAAGATGCTCGTGATCGTTTGATTGAGGCGGCGGCCGAGTCTGACGAGGAGTTGGAGGAAAAATATCTTGAGGGCGAGGAGATTACTCAGGAAGAACTTATTCGTGGACTACGCGCAGGCCTTCGTAGTGGTAATTTTGTTCCCGTTCTTTTCGGGGCGTCACAAATGAGCATTGGTATTGCAGAGATATTGGATGGAATCGTGGATCTTCTTCCGGCACCATGTGAAAGCGATGAGGCAGGCGAACCCAATGAGCCTCTTTCTGCTTATGTGTTCAAAACTACAGCGGACCCATACGTAGGGAAGCTATCATATTTCCGTGTAAATACGGGTACGTTCTCCAGCGATTCACAACTCTGGAATGTGTCCGCGGATGAATCAGAGCGTGTAGGACAGATATACATTACCCGCGGTAAAGAGCAGGAACCAGTGGCCTCACTTGTTGCTGGAGATATAGGAGCGGTTCCCAAGCTTGACAGTGCGCTGACAGGTCATACTCTGGGCGATAAAGGAGTTGACCCGGTAGAAGTGTCAATTAATTTGCCTAATCCGATCTATACACGGGCCGTTTATCCTAAGAGTAAGGCTGATGTGGACAAGATGAGCAATTCTCTTTCCAGGATCACAGAAGAAGATCCGAGCCTTGACCTAAAACGGGAGCCAGATACGCTTGAAATACTGCTCAGCGGTTTGGGCGATACTCACCTCGAAGTATCTGTTGAGAAGATGAAAAGGAAATTTGGTGTGGAAATCGACTTGGAAACTCCAAGGATCCCATATCGGGAGACCATTACGACCAACGCTGCTGCTGAATTCAAGCACAAAAAACAATCCGGGGGACACGGTCAATACGGTCATGTTGTTATACAACTTGAGCCACTTCAAAAAGGTAAAGGATTCGAATTTGAGAGTATGGTGGTAGGAGGATCAGTTCCAAGAGAATACATTCCCTCCGTCGAAAAAGGAATTAGGGAAGGTCTTGGAAGCGGCACCATTGGAGGGTTTCCAGTTACGGACTTGAAGGCGATACTTGTTGATGGCAGTTTTCATGCTGTGGACTCCTCTGGCGTGTCTTTTGAAATAGCTGCCAGCCAGGCCCTTTCAACGGGTATGGGCAAGGCAGACGCAGTTTTACTTGAACCCATAATGACCATTAATGTCATAGTGCCCGACGATTACACCGGAGATATCATAGGTGACCTCAACTCCCGCCGAGGGCGAATACAAGGAATGGCTCCTTCTTCCGAGGGGTTCACCTCCATCGAAGTGGAGGTACCGTACCAAGAGATTTTGGACTATGCCACCATACTGCGATCTGTAACGCAGGGTCTGGGCACATTTGATGCGGAATTTGCCCGATATGATGAGACTCCGCAACACATGGTGGAATCTGCCGTCAGTGCAAACAATGAATTGATTGAGAGACAAAACTCAAGAGACTGACCTTTCTACAGTAATGCTTTGCATCGTTTGGAGATGGCTATCTGGGGGATCCGGCCATTATGTGGTGGGCTCTCACAGAGTTCGGATCATGACCGAATTCATAGGTAAGGCATAAGTTTTTTCGAAGTACTCACGATAGTTGTTTCAGGTAAGAGTCAGGGGTAGCCGAACGATATTGGACTCCATTTTGCCTTGCACCTGTGTCACTGTATATCCTGTCACTTCCACCATGTTATTTTTTGCACAATTGATGTCATTTGCAAGTAGCGAACGTTCGAGACACAAGTTGTTTAGAACAAGGAGTTACCCCAGTGATTCTAACTATGTGACAAGGGTTGAAAACGAAAGAAACTTATGAGGCTTTTACAATTTGAGGGAAGTTTGTATGAACGATGATCGTATTCTCATCCAGGATGCTGCGTTCGTTGTCACGATGGATTCTCAGCGCCGAATTATTCAGGGTGGAAGCGTTCTGTTGGAAGGCCAGAGGATATCTGCTGTTGGGAAATCGGATGAAATATCCCGAATTGATACGGCTAGGGTAATTAATGCACAAGATATGGTGGTTACGCCTGGATTTGTAAACGGTCACTGCCACATCAGCTACGCTCATGCGACACGAGGGGTATTTCCGGACGATCTTGGCAGCGAATATCTGGGCAACGTTTTTAGATTACAGAGTTCTATGTCACCAGAAGAGGAGTACTTTACATCGCTCCTGGCAATAACTGAACTTCTTAGTTACGGCACAACCACGATCATGGACCCTGGTAGTACCAAGCATGTAGAGGCCTGCATGGGAGCTTATGAACAATCTGGCTTACGAATAATCACTGGTACTCAGATTACAGATCAGGAAAACCCGTATCGTATGCCTGTTTATACCCATGACGAGGCATTGAACACCACGGAGACTTTTATCAATCAATTTAACGGGACACTTGAGGGCCGCGTCACTGCTTGGGCGATGCCCTTTTCGGCAGAATATGTTAGTGGAAGTCTTCTAACAGAGCTAAAGAGACTCGCAGATCATTTCAATACAGGAGCTACGTTGCACGTGAATAACGCAGGTCATATTGGTTTCAGCGATGATATACCCCCCTCGTTGATAACGCTGCAAGACCAAAATTTCAGTGGTCCTAACGTCGTTCTCGCTCATTGTGTGGGTATAAGCAAGGATGAAATAGCTGTCCTCGCATCAACGGGAACATGTGTTGTTACCTGTCCCACCAACGTGGTTAAAAATGGCGGAGGCTACGGCAAGAATTTCCCCCTGGTAGATTTATTGGAGGCTGGGGTGACTGTGGGGTTGGGTACCGACGCCGGCAATAATTCGAATGTTTTGGAGACGAACCGATCAATGTATTTGGCGGCAGTACTTGCTAAGGATGGTAGCGGAGATGTCTCCAAGGTGCCAGCTGAAGCGGCGTTGGAACTTGCAACGATTGGCGGTGCCAAAGCCTTGGGATTGGATTCCGAGATCGGTTCAATAGAGGTAGGGAAGAAGGCCGATCTTGTTCTGTATGACACTATGCGACCAGAGTGGCAGACCCTTTTCAATCCAGTAAACAGTCTTGTTTACAATGCAGATGGTAGAAGTGTACATACCGTTTTAGTGGATGGAAGAGTGATCATAGATAATTATAAGCCGACCTTTGTTGATACTGAGGACTTAATAAGAAAGGTGCAGCGGATAGGGAAGGATATGATGTCTCGGAATAACGTCACCTTCACTCCTAGGTGGCCGATTATCTAGCGACTCCCGAGGATTCTATCGGGGCCAATTCTAAAGAGTTTATATTCCAGTCCCATTTGCCATAATCATTTAGCTAGAGTTAGTTACTAGATTGTCTATACGTTCCTAGCGAGGGTGATACCCCTCAGAGGCCATCAATATTGGAAGTATCGTATTTAATATAAATAGCAGATTTGTTTGACCAGACTTGAAGAGATGTTAAAGTTTCACTTCATAGTTTATTGATTTAAAAAGTACCGGTTTTAAAAAGGAGTAATGAATGGCGCGATACTTGGCTACTATCGAAGGTACAACAGAGGCCTTTAGAGGATTCATTCAGAATCCGGAAAACAGGCAGACGGCAAATCAACCGTTATTTAATTCGCTCGGTTTTGAGATAGAACATTACTGGTTTGGTGTAGGTGAGACAAACATCTATCTGGTTTTCAACACAGCCGATGACGACGCAAATACCCAAGCTCTGGTAATGGCGGTATGTGCCTCAGGCATTGTACATTCGATGAAAGTGAGCAGAATTATGACTGCTGAAGAGGGAGTAGAGGCAATGAAGAAGGCTGCAGCTATTGTTTACTCTGCACCAGGGAACAGTTAGAAAGTTAGTCAATCCGAGGCTACTGAACTTCGGCAGATAAACTTGCCGAGAGTTGTCTTGCTCCATCAAATAACTCGGGTGTTGGCTGATAGTTCCACTAAATCCTCTTTTGAACTGGGCGTTGCTATGATCAAGAACCTAGGTTGGGTTCACAGTTAGATTTTCTCTGCTCTTATAGTTAACCATTCAGCTGACTCAATATTTGACTTCACTGTGTGGATAAACTCAGCCACGGGAACCCCATCTAATGCTCTATGATCGAAAGTGATACTTGCGTGCATGGTGTGACGGGCAACTATCTTGTCGTCAATCACCACAGGTTTTTGAGTGATTCTTCCTATTCCCATAATTGCGACTTGAGGTGGATTGATAATAGGTGTGAACACATCAATGTCGTAGTTTGATAACGAAGTTACGGTGAATCCGCCATTTGAGACATCATCAATACCCAGTGAATTATCACGGGCCTTGGAGGAAAGCTCTCGAAGGCGCTTGCCGATTTCCAATAAGCTTACTTGGTCAACTGAGTTAACCACGGGAACAACAAGACCATCGGGTATTGCCATTGCTACCCCCACGTTTACATCTCGTAAAAGCATCACGGTGTCATCTTCAAGGAAGGAATTGAGCCTAGGATGTTGTTTGAGAGCATCACCCACGGCTGCCACAATGACGTCTTGGTCCATTGGACGGATCTTATGAGGTCGCCATAAGGAAACTAACCTCTCTTTCAGACCAACGAGTTCGGTTGCGTCGATCTCGCTGGTCAAGGTAACTTGAGCCATACTTCGTACACTCAGAGACATTCGGTCCGATATAACCTTGCGAAGACCTGACAGTTTCTCTGATTCAGATACGGCGTCACCAAAAGCGGCCGCAGGGTCTTTACCGCGTATTGCCATTTCCACATCGGTGACCATGACACGGCCATTCGGTCCTGTCCCATTCACATCAGCTAGATCAATAGAATGGTCCTGTGCCAGTTTGCGCGCCCTCGGTACGATCTGTCGATCGGTGGCTGGTGACGGACCGATACTTTGTTTAGCCATCGCGGCTCTGACGTCGTCTTCCGTTATTCGCCCGTTGGTCCCGGTGCCCGTCACATGATTAATATCGATGTTATTGTCTTTGGCCAGTCTCCTTGCAATCGGAGTAGCCTGTACTTTGTCACCCCTGTTTTCCCTAGTGGAACCGGCAGGCCGGGTTCTGTTACCACTACTATTTCTTTTTGTTATTAACTCTGGCCTAGGCGGGTCTTCCCCGGGTGCGCCTATCACTGCTACTAGCGCCCCGACCTTTACCACTGTTCCCTCTTCGGACATCAAGTGGGCAACTACGCCTTCTACGGGAGATTCCAGTTCGGAGTTAATTTTGGCGGTTTCTATCTCTACAAGAGGTTGACCTTTTGAGACTTCATCGCCTTCTTTAACGAGCCATTTAAGTAGCGTACCGTCTTCCATATTCATGCCCCATTGAGGAAGCATTACATTGGTTGCCATGGGTCACACCTCTGTGAACAGTAGGAAGTTAAATCTCAAAAAGTTTTTCATTTAATCAAGAGTTATTTGAATCGCATCGGCAATTTTGTCCTCGTTCGGGTATACAAGGTGCTCCAGAGCCGGGCTGAAGGGGAAATGGCAGTCCAAACTGGTGACCCTTTGGATTGGAGCCTGGAGGCTCCAGAATCCCTCTTGAGACACTATACTGGAGATTTCTGAAGCTACGCTACAACTTTGGTGAGCGGGATCTACTATCACCAGTCGTCCCGTCTTTTCCACGGATTCCAGAATTGTCTTCGTGTCCAACGGAACGATGGTTCGTGGATCTATAATTTCCACCGATACTCCATCAGACTCCATTTCTTCCGCAACAGCTATGGCAGGGCGAATACTACCTGCGATGGTTACTACTGTGACGTCAGTACCCTCGCGTTTAACTTCGGCCTGCCCGAACGGGATACAAAGGTCTTCATCGTCTGAAACTTCCCCACGAGTACCCGCCAAGTTGTAATCTACAAATCAAATTACAGC
>CAZZBP010000009.1:35055-38059 GCA_964652755.1 uncultured Dehalococcoidia bacterium | reverse complement strand
GTTAAATTTTGTTCAGTGGTATCATCTGTATACAACTATCTTCAAAAAACATTACTGGATCATTGTCCCTAATCGCTGTTTTTAGCAGCCCCTTGGCATCTGCTGGTGTTGAGGGAAGAGCTATTTTGAGCCCTGGCATGTTCATAAACATTGGGTACGGGCGATCCGCATGATGGGCAGCAATGGTGTTCCCGTACAGGAGTCCCCAGCGGTATACGATCGGGAGATTGACTTGGCCGCCGAACATGAAACGCATCTTTGCAGCCTGGCTAACCAACTGATCCATAGCAACCCAAGCGAAACTGGCCAATGATTGAACTATTGGGCGCATACCGACTGCGGCAGCTCCAACTGCGGCACCCATGAAACCGTTCTCAGCCAGTGGAGTGTCTATGCCACGGTCATCGAATTCTTGTGAAAGTCCCCCGGTAACCCCGTATATCCCACCACGGATGCTCTCACCCATAAGAAACACCTTTTCGTCTCGTCTCATCTCTTCTTTTAAAGCGTGATTTAATGCATCGGAATAAGTAATCTCTGCCATGATTTCCCCTATACTTGAGTGGTAATCTTCTAGCCAGTCGAATTTATCTTTGTTTTCAGCGAACTGGAATTGGATCCGCATACATATCTACAAATAGATCATCAGCTTTCGGATAAGGACTATTCCTGGCGAATTCTAGGGCGTCGTCAATAGCCTGATTGACTTCTGCCCAGACGGAATCTATCTCCTCTTCAGTAGCGACTCCTTGTTCCTTCAGCCACGTGGAATGAAGCGAAATGGGATCTCTTTCCTTCCATTGCGCAACTTCTTCATCGGTCCTATAAGCTTCCCGAAGGATGCGGTTCAATCCTTCCGAGTGGTCCTCGTACCGATAAGTTCTAGCCTCGATAAGTGACGGCCCTTCCCCGGCTCTAGCCCGTTGGACTGCAGCCACGGTTGCTTCGTGCATGGCCATGACATCTTGACCGTCTACCAATACACCGGGCATGCTATACGCCACGGCGCGGTCAGAGACGTTCTCAACAGCGACGGTGTCTCTAAAAGACGTGGTGACGGCATATTGATTGTTTTCGCAAAGAAATATCACGGGCAGTTTCCAGATAGATGCCATGTTCATTGCCTCATGACAAGCTCCTTGATTACTGGCTCCGTCACCAAAGAAAGATATAACGACCCTGTCATTATTTTGCATCTTGCTTCCCAAGGCAGCACCGACGGCGACGGGAAGAGCTGAGGCCACAATTCCAGATTCCCCGAGGATGCCTATTTCGAAATCGGCCAAGTGCATTGAGCCGCCTTTACCCTTACAGTAGCCCGTAGCTTTGCCCAAGAGTTCTGCCATTGCTCTGCGAACATCACCGCCTTTGGATATAGGATGGCCGTGTGACCGATGGTTACCCGTGATGTAATCTTCGTCTCTAAGAGCTGTACATGCTCCTACTGCCACGGCTTCTTCTCCTATGTAACAGTGCGCCATGCCTACTAGTTCAGCACTTTGCACTAGGTCTTTCACAGTTTCATCGAAGCGTCTTATTAGCATCATTCGCTTCAACATAAGCATGTATAGCTCTTTACCTTCAGGCATGTATCCCTCCGAAATGGATAATAGATATTGATCCAGCGTCGTTAATGGCGATTGTATCAATAAACATGAAATGATGATAAGACACCATTTCAGTACACCATATTTCCTAATCATCAGGTGCAAATACTGTTATTGAAGTCGGCCATGATGTACCACTCAAGTCTTAATTTTAATACTTGGAGGATTCCGCCCTAAATTGCGAGATCCTTAGGTATCGAATGACCGCGAATAGGGTTAGGAATAAGCTATATAGGGAAATTGGTCGACCTGCCAATTGGTTTAAGAATTTTGGCTGTGTATGTGCAAATAGCCTGCAATCCGATATCTTGTGAAGTACCCAGACGAAGATTTTCGAAGAGGGAATGGGAAACAGGAGCCTCAAATGCTTGAAAATCTCAACACTGAACAGAAATTGTGGGTCGACAAAACCCTCGAATCAATGGACCTAGGCGAATGCATCGGCCAACTGCTCATGCCTCATCATCCTTTCGAAAGTCTTCAGACCGACTTACCTTCTGTTTCGAATGCTTCGACTGATGACTGGATACGCCTTTTAGACCGAGTGCCGTTAGGTGGTATCTGTATAAGGAAGCCTCCTTCAGGGGATTTGAAAGAAACGCTCGAAGATATCCAGTCACAATCAAAGATACCGGTTATCGTGGGTTCAAACATTGAGCCTGGTAGTTCGGGCCCGGCGCGTATTCAGGGCAATGGGGATAACGATTCTGCGATACTTGATTATTCAGCCCACGCTCCTTCCATGATGGGATTTGCGGCTGCGGATGATCCTGAGCTCACTTTTACGGCATGTCGGATGATAGCCGAACAAAGAAGAGCTCACGGTTTCCATTGGACCTTCACCCCGGTTGTGGACCTCAATGTTAACTATAGGAATCCCATAACTAACGTGCGATCTCTCGGCGATGACACGGACAAAGTAATTAAGCATGCTGAATCTTTTGTTAGGGGATTTCAAGCAGATGGTTTGATGGCTGCAACAGCGAAACACTTTCCTGGCGACGGTACGGATGAAAGAGATCATCATCTCCTTACGACATATAATCACCTTTCGGTAGGCGACTGGCGAAATTCCTACGGGAGAGTTTGGAAGTCTGTAATAGATGTCGGGGTAAATTCAGTGATGGTCGGGCATATTGCTTTTCCTGCTTATGAACGATTCGTTGGTAATTCAGAACTTACGTTACCGGCGACGCTCAGTAAGCGCATCCAATTAAACCTCTTAAGAGAGGAATTGGGGTTTGAAGGAGTCATCATATCTGATGCTAGCCCGATGGCTGGATTGACTAGTCGTGTGGCTTATGCTGATAGAGCAGTTGAAAACATACTAGCTGGAGTTGATGTCCTTCTTTTGCCGGATACAATTCAAGACTACGGGTTTATAGAAGATGCGGTAA
>CAZZBP010000009.1:29637-35045 GCA_964652755.1 uncultured Dehalococcoidia bacterium | reverse complement strand
CTCGCTTATCTCTTTATAAGGGAACTTTTATAGGGCAGAATTTGAGCCATACAGCCGCCAATGCAGAGGAAGTAAATAATGCTATAGCAGAGAAAAGTATTACAGCCCTTCGGGGGAGTAAAAATGGATTTGGAGGCTTACAAAGAGGAGAGAAGATACTTTTTGTGAATGTATTTTCCAATGGGATCTTCACCAATTCTAATTTAGACACCCTTATTGGTGCCCTGGAATCGGAAGGAATAATCATCGATTCATTAGATAATCCTACGGATACTGAGTTGAGAGAGAAGCTCCGTCATTTTGATGCCGTATTTGTAAATATTTGTCACGTCCCTATGAGTGGGAGTTTTGATCAGATAGGCGCCGGATTTGCCCAATCTCTATGGAGAATTGCTCACATGTATCACGACCGGGTGAGTTACACATGCTTTGGGACCCCCTACGTGCTGCAGGATCTACCACACGTGCCCAATATGTTGCTTGCATATGGAGCATCTGCATCAGTGCAGCTAGCTATTGCCAAAATTTGGACAGGAAAACTGGAGCCCGGAGGCGTTCTTCCCGTAGAAGAACCTCAGGTTGTTTATTAGTTCTGGAGGAAAAATATGAAAAGATACTATCCTGAGGATAAATGGGTTGAAGCAAACGGCCTTCGAATTCATTATCTAGATTGGGGTGGGGATCGTACCAAGAAACCGTTGGTATTGGTGCACGGTATAGGCGGCCATGCCCATATGTTTGATAACTTAGCCCCCAAGTTTACCGATGACTGGCATGTCGTGGCCCTTGACAGTCGTGGGTGTGGAGATACGGACTGGAGTCTTCACGGATATTCAGCCCAGTCTCAAGCAGAAGATATAGCATCCTTCGCTTTAAATACCGGGCTTTATCCTTTCGCGTACTACGGCCACTCACAGGGCTCCCGAGTAGGAATGCCACTAGGTGCTTATCACGGTGACCTGGTGTCTCATCTAATTTTAGGGGACTATGGGCCAATGCCTGATCCTTCGCCGGCTGGCAAGGAAATAGCCAACCAACGTATGGCCAAGGGTACAACCGAACGTCCGAGGGGGTTTTTCTCTCCACAGATGGCTTTTGATTGGCATAGTGAACAGGCATCAGAGATCGAAGATACGGCCATCTGGGAGCTTATAAAAAATACCTATCGTACGAACTGGGATGGCATACTGGTGCCTAAGACTGATCCTGAAATACGATGGCTTTTGGGAAGAACCGCATTAAAGGAGGGCCCTTTTCTCTGGGACTGCGTGAAAAGAATCACCTGCAAAACACTTGTTATGCGTGGTGAATCTACAAATGTGCTTGACAGAGCTCAGGCGGATATGATGGTTGCAGAGATTCCCAACGGTAACGGGTCAACGGTCGAGATCGAAGAAGCGGGCCACGGGTTACACAACGACAATTTAGAAGGCACTGCAAACGCTATTAGAGCATTCTTAATATCGTAATCAAGATGATTGTTTTGGAAGTTCTTCGGTGACAATTCACATACCCAAATTTGGACTCAACAGGCATGATACAAGCTCTGTTTCTGGCTATGCAAAAGACATAAGTCGTTCTGAACGTAGTGGTTGGGAAGCTGCCTTTCTCCCGGATTCACAGTTGAGGCGCAGAGATACTTATGTACTACTAGCTGCCGCCGCAATAGCTACTGAAGAGATCGTGTTAGGTCCTTTGCTCGTCAATCCAATTACAAGACATCCTTCTGTTACGGCATCAAGTATTGCGACTATCTCAGAGTTAGCTCCAGGTAGAACAATGCTGGGGTGTGGCATCGGTGATACTGCAGTTCGATTGGCAGGGTTAAAACCAGCTACAGTGAGAGAATTGGAGTTGTCTATTCACCTGATGAAATCCTTGCTCGCCGGGAAATTGGTTGAAGTTGGTTCTGCAAGGCCTGCCCGACTACCATTTCCGCAAGATGTTCCTGTCTGGATCGCAGCTGGCGGGCCTAGAACACTCGAAATGGCAGGTAGCTGTGCAGATGGGGTTTTCATAAGAGTCGGAACAAATGTGGAAAACATAAAAATATCCGTCGAGAAAATCAGAAGGGGTGCTAAAAATGCTGGACGGGACCCACTGTCAGTAAAGATTGGAGCAGTTTTCCATACGGTATTCTTCGAAGAATTAGAAAAGGCTCTACTGATGGGTAAATCTATGGCTGCTGGTTATTACGAATATTCACCCATGCTGATGAAGAATCTGGGGATGGAGTGGAAAGGTCCTCACCCTGATAATATCAAGGAGTCTGAGGGAATATGGCCAGATTTTCACCATTCGACGGATCTACTATCGAGCGGGAGTGCGGTTGACTTTCTTACTGAGGATCAAGCGCGATCTTTTTGTCTCATGGGTAATTCTGAAATGATAACTAACCAAATCGTTTCATTAATCAAAAATTCAACCTCATGTGGTATCGATTTTGAATATGTAGTCCTTCATCCAATTCCCAACCCCCCAGCACCAGACTCCGGGCCGCGATCATACTTAGAACGTGTACCAGCGGAGATAATTTCTGTAGTAAAAAGTGAGCTACGATAATTCCAGGACTAGAATCCTAATAACTCATTAACTTTATGGGCACATAGAATTTCAGTGCAGCTTTAAGTCGGTACTGGTTCCTTTCGCTGCCGGTGTTTTCAACATACGAAATAAAGACAATGTTCCCAAGATGTGACATGGCACTCAGGTTTTGTGGAGTGGCAATCCACCTGTCCACCCTGGTTCAAATATCAATGCTACGATGCGGCGAAGTTTGAGCCTGGCGTGAGAAATAGGGTTTCGAGGTTTTGTGGAATGAAGGTATAGAACTACCGAATTGTAAATTGAGTAATGGACTCGATTTACTGTGAGAGATTTGAAATAGGAGCATTAGTATGGTTTACGAAGGGTCTCATCAGGAGTATGACGTGACGGTTGATAAAGATGTCATGTTACCGATGCGAGACGGAACAAGGCTAGCAACGGACATTTATTTCCCTTCAAACAATGGAACTCGATCACCAGGTGAATTTCCGGTTATTCTTGAGCGCACTCCGTACAACAAATCTGTGCCTGGACAGGTAACAAAGGCGAAGTACTTCGCCCGTCGGGGATACGTCTGCGTAATCCAGGACGTGCGAGGCAGACTTGCTTCTGAAGGAGAATGGTACCCATTTGCAAAAGAGGCTCCCGATGGCTACGACACTGTGGAATGGCTTGGGATACAGCCGTGGTGCAATGGGAAGGTAGGGACGATGGGTGATTCCTATGCCGGGAGTGACCAGGCTGCGTTGGCAACTATGAACCCACCCCATCTCGACACCATGATCGTTGCAGTGGGTGCATCTAACTACTTCGACAGCTCTATGAGGCAAAACGGAGCTCTTGAACAACGGTTCCTTATATACTCGTACAGAATGGCGGTAACCAGTCATGAAGCCGAGGCTGATCCAGCGCTCAAAGCTGAAATAACGAGGATTTTCGAAAAGGGCATGCCGGAGATCGTGGATGAATTTCCGATAATAGAGGGCTCGACAATCTTATCTAGGTTTCCTACATACGAGCAATGGGTCATGGAACTTCAACAAAATGGAGACTACACAGACTACTGGAAGCAGAGAGGATACGCTCCCGTAGAATATTACGATGAACATGCTGATATACCGACTCTATACCTTGGCGGTTGGTACGATTCATACGCACGCAATACATGTGAAAGCTTCACCAGGCTCAATACTATAAAGAAATCGCCCCAATATCTTCTGATGGGACCGTGGACCCATGGTGCCTACGAGGTCACTTACTCCGGAGATCTTGAATTCGGTCAAGAAGCTCATATAAATTACAACGATCTCAAATTGGCCTGGTTTGACCACACCCTTAAGAGATTGCGCTCGGAGGTCGACAACTGGAGTGCAGTGAGAATATTCACGATGGGTGCCGGTGAAGGTACGTTAGATGAGAATCGGCGCTTGAAACACGGAGGGCGATGGAGAAATGAAGCTGGTTGGCCGCTAGGCTCTACTACACCGACTTTATTCCATCTCAGAGATGGGGGCGGTCTTACTACCGACGAACCTGGGTTCCAAGACCATCCAGAAACGTCTTTCATATTTGACCCATTGTCACCGGTCCCAACCATTGGTGGGGGTATCTCTGCGGGTAATCCTATTATGGAACCTGGTGGTTACGACCAGCGGGGTGACCCATCGAGGTTTTTTGGGAGTAAGAACGGGTTGAGACTGAGCGTGCGAGACGATGTTGTGACTTTCCAGACACCTCCGTTAGAAAAAAATATTGAAGTTACCGGGCCAATTGAAATGCATTTGTGGGCATCATCGTCTGCTGTAGACACAGACTTTACCGCGAAAGTGCTAGATGTGTACCCTTATTCCCCTGATTTTCCTGAGGGTCTAGACATCAATATTACTGACTCGATAATAAGGGCAAGATATCGCAACGGATTTCAACAGTCTGAGTTGATGACTGAGGATGAGGCCTACGAGTTTGTTTTCCAGCTGTACCCTACATCTAACGTGTTTGCTAAGGGTCATAGGATCCGATTAGATATCAGTTCGAGCAATTGGCCAAGATTTGATGTAAACCATAATACCGGCAGATCACTGGGCATTGATCGTACATATAAAACAGCAATACAAACCGTTTACCACAGTGCGGATTATCCATCACATATTGTTCTACCGATTCAGCCTAGCTGAGTAGAATTCAATGACTTTCCAACAAAAGTCATTAAGCAATAACTGGTATTGTCTAAAATGCTACTATGCGCTTGACGCTGGATTTCTGGTTCTACCGTTAAGGAGTTTTAATGGTCTTGGAAGATCTAAAAAATGTTGAATGGGATAATGTTGTTGGAGCGATTGAAGTTTGTTATGACCTCGGATGGACTGATGGCCTTCCTGTTGTACCTCCCACAGTTGAACGAGTTCAACAGTTCATAGATTATTTGCAACGTCCAGCGGATGAAATACTGGGATCGATCCCTGAACGGCGAAGAGAGATTACTGTTGCAAAGGTTGCAGCCAATTCTGTGATGGCTGGGTGCCTTCCTGAATATTTGCCCGTAGTTGTAGCCGCAACAGAAGCAATGCTTTCAAAAAAATTTAATTTGATAGCACCCTCATCAAGCCAGGGTGGTGCCGCTGTTTTGGTAATCGTTAACGGTCCGATATCGAGAGAAATAGGTATGAACTCGAAAGCAAACCTTTTTGGTCCTGGAAATAGAGCGAATGCGACGATAGGTAGAGCGATTAGATTGATATTGATGAATTCCTGTGGTTCAATTCCGGGCTTGTTTGACCGCACATTGATTGGACATCCTGGCAAATATACATACTGTATTGCAGAGAACGAACTTGAAACGCACTGGAATCCTCTACATGTTG
>CAZZBP010000009.1:13771-29627 GCA_964652755.1 uncultured Dehalococcoidia bacterium | reverse complement strand
ATACGCGGGTACTGTGGGTCCGGCCTGGGATCCTCGGCATGGAAGATCTGCGCCCATTATTGGAGCGGTACTAGATTCGGTTGTGGACGTAGCTTCCGTGCTTGGAACTTCCCTTGCAAATGATGACTCCGTTGGTGACCACACAGTACCGGTTCGTCAGGGGCAGATCGTCATAACTATTGGAGGGCAATCCGATTTTTGGGAAGGGTGGAGCAAAAAAGATGTTCGCCACTATTTGCACCCAAGGATTCGAAGGTCACTAGCCGACCTAAAAAAAGTTCACGCGATAGCGGGACAAGTAGAGAAGGGCGATGAGCAGGAATTTGCGAACCTTGTTCCCACTCCTGAGGATATTCTTATTGTTTACGCCGGTTCCCCTGAGGCATCAGGGTACAGATGTTCAGTTATCCACAGCGAGTTGCCCAAGGTCGCCTCTTCCGCTGTAACCCATCCGATAACTTTGCCTCACTAGGAGAGTGTTGCGATGTGATACGGGTAAAAGGGACTTAAAGTCTTGATTTGCCATTATCATATATTGAGGTGACAATGCGTATTAGCAAAGTTTCAAGGAGAATATTATGCTGAGGTCTGCCAACGCCCAGTATTTGCTAGTGGACCCGACAACGAGCCCAGTCGTCCCACCTTTTGTGGCTGCTCCGAGGCTATCGGACTTAACGAACAAGCGGATAGGGCTTATAGACGATTCCAAAGAAAACGCAAAAGAACTCCTGGAAATAATTGCAGATGTGATCGGCGAGAAATTTGGTGTAGAGAGGGTCTTCTATCATAGAAAACCTTCCGCTTCCAAACCCGCGGATCCGGAACTTATATCCAAGATGGCTAATGAATGCGACTATGCAATTGTAGCGATCGGTAGTTGAGGGTCTTGCAGTGCGTGCAGTGTGCACGACGGAATTCACCTAGAAAAGGTCGGTATTCCAGCAATTACGATCTGTACAGATATCTTTGAAATTACTTCCCGGTCCATGGCCCAAATGTGGGGAGCAGAAGACTATCCCATAATTTACACGAGTCATCCTATATCCCATCTGAATGCCTCAGAACTACGTATAAGAGCGGAGGAAATGCTTTCGACAATAGAAAATATTCTGCTCGTTGGATGATAGGAGTTTCGGGGTATATTTTAAGGAAATTATCCGCAAACCATAGGATACATGTGCCTTCCCCTAGATAAGGCGATAGGTAGCTTGCGCATACTCCAAGAAACGCCATGGTCATGGCTAGAAAAGATGTGATCGTAGCTTGTACAGCAGCACATTTGTGAGGGTTGCAGTCGTTCAATTGCTACCTGAAACATTCGGCTTGGAGGCACCTCACCAATATTGACTCTCCTCAGGTTTCCCTGGAGTCGCTGCTTTTGAAAAGAGCACCGGCTTTTGCAGTGCCCTCAGGTGCTCCCTCTCCTCCTACTCCAGCGACTAGATACATCATTTTCGGGTCGTTGGGAGCAACTACTATATCTCGACAATAAGATCCTCCCGGGAACATTTCCCCAAACCATACCTGTTCCCAGTGATCTCCTCTATCATCACTCCTGTAGGGGCCTATCTGGTACCGGCATAGATTACTTTGGGTTTTTTGCCCGTATTAATAATGCCCTGACTCGAGGATTTTCAGGGAGTCCATTAGTCACGGATTCCCATTTTTCCTCTCCTTCTTCAAGCCGATCTTTCTGGATTAAGTTATATATCTTCCCCCTATTAAACTGTGACCTGAGATTCTGGTTTCGTGGTTAAATAAAATATAAGGAGTCAACTTGGCTAACAAACCAAGCTTAATTTTTTTTTAACTTGGTGTTCAACCCTACAATATTGTTAGCTAGGTTTGTAAATTTGTTTGTAAATCTGTGGCTTATGAATATTTTCAAAATTATTGTCCCGAGACAAAACAATTGACTGAGAACGACGAAAATGACTGGAACAATTTTTCGGATTCTGCTTTTGAGAGAGCGGTGGTAAATGAGCTAGGTATTGATGCTATCTCGGTGACTCAATCTTCTCTGCTAGAGTAGGGGTCTCTCACCATTGATCGTGTATCGACTGAAGATCTGAAGCACTTGGTTCATACTCCCAACCTCATCAATCTTTCAATCATGTGCTACGGCGATGTGGATCTTGAAGAGTTATCCAAATTAAAACTTTTGAGCACTCTTACTATCAAGGGCGCAAATGTTGAAAATGTTGATTCACTTGTTGGATTGCGTGACTTATCGAGTCTAGATATAAGTAATTCCGGCATAGGGAATTTCTCCGGGTTACGGGATTTGGTTAACCTGCGTAATTTGAGGTTAAGGGACTGTGACATGGATGATCTTGACGTACTTAGCAGACTAAAAAACCTAAATGTTCTGAATATAAATGAAAATAATGTTGAAGATTTGAAGCCGTTGTCGGATTTGGAAGAGTTGGAGATTCTAGACATAGAAGGTAACGATATATCCAATTTA
Organism: uncultured Dehalococcoidia bacterium; assembly: GCA_964652755.1. Lineage (GTDB taxonomy): Bacteria > Chloroflexota > Dehalococcoidia > Lucifugimonadales > UBA826 > UBA11795. The sequence continues at coordinate 27,160 of CAZZBP010000009.1, read as the reverse complement.
GACCCCTTATCTTCGCTTCATCATTTGTCCTGGATACACGCAACACGGAACAGTATCCGCGATTTAGGTCCATTAACCTTCTTGACTAAATTGGAATCCTTGAACTTAGGTCATAATAGGGTTACCAACATTGACGCTTTATCCAAGATTACAAGCTTGCGATGGTTGGGATTGGCTTTTAACAACATTCGTGACATCAGCTCTCTCAATGCTCTACCGAAACTCAGATATTTAGACATTGAAGGAGACTCATTTAATCAGCAAAGTACTCGGATTCACCTTCCAAATTTGGCCGCCAAAGGTATAGAGATATTCAAGTAATTTTCTCGCTGATTGTTGATAGGGGGGTGTCTAGGATGCTCTTTAAACTGGACTAATTATCCACGAATTGACTGCAGCAGCAGCAGCTTTATTAAGGAAGCCGCATTGCTTTAATATTCTGTTTTTGGATTTAAACGAATTGTACTAAAGGGCTTTCCTGTCTAGGTCCTTCAAAATCGCATTTGCCGCGTTGTGCCCGGGCGCCCCAGTAACTTCTCCCATCGGATGTGTTCCAGCACCGCACATATAAAAATTGTCAATGGACGTTCTATATGGTTGGCGTTGCGACAAGAGTTGGCTCGGTATCATGTCGAGATGCCTGATATTTCCATCGGTCATGCCTACCCTGCTTTCAATATCGTCAGGGGTTTGAACGGTCCAGTCGACTAAACTTTTACGGAAATTGGGTGCGTATTGAGAGATGACATCGATTATTTGCTCCCCTACGTTTGCACTCTCGGCTTCCCATGTGGAATCCTTCAAATTCGGAGGTTCGAAGAGAACCCAATTAGACATGACATGCCCATACCCTCTCACTAAGTTGGGTTCAACAGTGGAAGGGATTTGGATATTCATGATTGGGCAACTTGATACTCTTCCGCTGGCGGCATCTCTCCAACTTTGCTTGTGATAATCCAACGACGGCATTATCTTGATATTTATGATCGAGTTTGGTTCGTAACTTGCTCCAAGATATTGGGATAGATCAGGGAGTTCATTAATAGCGGCGAGGAATTTGACACACCCCGCTGCTGTTTTCCAACTATCTGTCCGTTTAAGAGTGTCTTCGTCCAACTCTTTTGACTGAAACATGGTTTTGAAGGTTCTCTTTGGGTCAGCATTTGAGGCCACAATAAAACTGCGGATTTCCTCCCCGCCAGCCAAATTCACCCCCCTAGCTGTCCCGTCTTCCACGATCACTTTTTCTACTATAGCCCTTGTTCTAATTTCGACACCACTGGACTTTGCTGAGTCTTCGAGCGATTCACTTATATTTCCCATGCTCATCTTAGGAATGCCCCGGTCGCTGTCTCTACTGAAACGGCTACACGCAAATAAAGCGGCTCCTAGCATACTGCCTGGAGACTCGGGATCGCATTCTACGTTTGAATCCATTACATATGCCTTAATCCGGTCATCGTTAAAGTGATCTTCTATAAGATCGACGTAACTCCAAGTGAGTAACTTTTCTAAAACGTTTTCTCGTGATGTACCCCTAACGCTTTGCATCAAGTCTGCAATCGTGGGTGGCTCCGTAAGGAAATACGGATAAAGGATGCTTGCTGCTTCATCCCAGAATGAGTCCCATCGAAAATAGGCTTGCGCATCTTTTTCGTTGAACTCGCTGAGCTGTTTAGCGAGGCTGAACTTATCAGTATTTTCTGGACCTCCTATAAAAGTCCCATCAGGAAATACATGAATCCTTCTCGATGAATCAGACTCCTTTCTACTATAGGCAAAGTCGAGACCGTGTTTGCGCAGTTCTAGGTCATCTACGACCTTTCCTTGTAGAACGTGGGAAACATATGAACACATTGGCCCCATGAATCCAGGAGAAAATTCGTCAGTCGTTACTGCTCCGCCTACCCTGTCAAGACGTTCGAGAACCAGGACGGCTAATCCCTCTTTCGCTAGGTAGGTGGCGGTCACAAGACCGTTGTGCCCGGCTCCTACTATAATGGCGTCATATTCAGTATTTTCCAATTGAAACCATTCCTTTCTTATTTTTCTATTCTCTTGGAAACAAGCAACCAAATTATTACTAATTTCAATGTTACCAGTCGGGTATTTCAAAACCTGGTGGGCATACTACTACAAAGCGTGCGGATGAAATTTTTTGGGACGTCCCAAAATTTGAAAGAACTGGTGTTTGTTGCTCTCAGCCAACCGTTTAAGTGGGAGAAAGTTGTTGTTTGGCCTTTGGATTTTCGGGGACTCTATTTAAGTGGCACAAAAATTTTTTCGTATCTCGCCAATACGAAACAAGATTTCAAATTCAATAACGTTATGTGGGAATTTCAAAAAGTGGACCAAATTTACACTCAATGCTTTTCTTCACTCAATTATGTTTGACACTATTGTGCTGAGATTACTTTTCATAAAGTCGACGTAAGTTTGACCAACCGTGAGAGTCTCCACACTTAATCCATAAACCACATTTATGCCTGTTTCCTCTGCGACTGTCTTTGCTGAACCGTGGTGTGTAGAGGATTCGAGAAAGATTACCTCAACCCCGTGTTGTTTTATGGAATCTATTGCGGCTACTAAATTTCTAGGTGTTGCTCCCACCTCTGAATTTACACTTGGAATAACCGCTTCCAAAATCTCTATGTTGTAACGGTCTGATAAGTATCTTAAGGATTCGTGTTCAGTCATAATTTTTTTCTTATCTGTCGGGATTTTCTCCAGTTCATTGAAAATAAATTCATCCAGTTTTTCCAACTCGCTTATGTATCGAGAAGCTCTGGACTGGTAGAAATCTGACCCGTCGGGGTCAATCTTTGATAATTCATCTGCGATTTTTGTTATCGCGATAATTACTCTGCTTGGGTCAAACCAGAAATGTGGGTCGTAAATTCCATTTTCATGTTCGTCCTCATGTTCGTCCTCATGTTCGTCCTCATGTTCGTCCTCATGTTCGTCTCCATGGACGTGCTTATTACCACCCTCATATTTTAGAGGCGATACAGCGTTCCCCAAAGCTATCTGATCGATACTAGGATGATTGTTAAGAAACTTAACTAGCCATTGACCCTCGTAGTTCAATCCCACTGTAAAAACATGACTTGATTCAGTTATATCTGCTAAATCTTTTGCGCCGAGTTGATACCCGTGAGGATTAATGGAATGGGGAACTATTGATCTTACAGATAACCGGGTTCCGCCAATTTCATTTAGCCAGTCTGCAATTATAGGGGTACTACTCATTACTCGTAATTTGGAATCTTCTGAAATTATTGATCCTTTATCGGAATCGGTGGGGCTACAAGCAATGAGTAATAAAAAGATGAAGAACGAGAGGATATTTATGCATTGTGAAGTTTGTAACACGAGGCTGATTTTCTCCATTATCTACAATTGATTAATGGGAACGATTCCCATTCTTAACTAAATGAGAATATATCCCATTTTTCTCTTTGTCAATAGAAAGATTCGACAGTACAATCACGACATGATTTCTCCCCGCAGCCAATCTAGGACGCTCCTTAGCTCGAAGAATGCCTCCATTACCAATCCGAGGTTAATTGTTCTTGAGTTGTTACTGATGGAAGGACGTGTCGTCACGGTGTATTTGGTCTTGATATTGGCGAACGATAATATCGCCCAGTCTAGTCTGTATAGGGTAATTAACGATCTTCGCAGTTTCGGTCTCGTGACCGAATTTACGACGCCTGAAAACATGATGGTTGTGGAGCTTAACGCGGATGAGATTGGTCACCACCACCACATTTTTTGTGGGAAATGTGGTTCGATCACTGACATTGAATTGACTTCTCAATTAGAGCAGGAGCTGGACAACGAGGTTCAAAGAATTGAATGCCAATATTCTCTTTCAATTAATTCCCATTCCCTTGAATTGTTCGGCATTTGTAAAGCATGTCTAGTGAGTTAGCCTGTAGCCAAGTCGTTGAATCCAACTGATAGATCCTGAGTTGGTGGTAGGTGAAATGGGAATACAACGTCATATTTGTGGCTTATCCGCAGGGTGTCGAAACGGATGATTGGATCGCTTATTTCTCCTAGCCCATTGAATCGGGATAGGTTCATTATTTTCGTCGGTCTTCTGTTGTTGGTCGGTGTCTCGTGGGGTTATCTATTTCTTGTGTCAAATGACATGAACAACTCTGATATGCAAATGACCTCTGGAATGGGGAATGATCTTGGAATGTCCGCTGCTACGGTGCGAATAATGCCCTGGGATGTAACGGAATGGGTTTCCATGTTCATAATGTGGTCTGTGATGATGGTAGGAATGATGATACCCAGCGCATCTCCGATGATTCTTCTTTTTTCAAGAGTTAACAGGCAGAGGCAGGACGAGAACCAGCCTTACGTACGAACCAGCATTTTTGTTATCGGTTATGTGATCGTCTGGACTTTTTTTTCGGTGGTAGCGACGTTTGCAAACTTTGTTCTTCATACGAACGCGTTATTGTCAGGAATGATGGGAGAAAGCGAAAGTGCAATTCTGGGAGGATGTCTACTCGTGGCGGCAGGTATATTCCAATGGACGCCTTGGAAAAATGCCTGTCTCAACGAATGTCGGACGCCAATGGGATTCTTGATGACAGAATGGAGGGACGGAGGAATTGGCGCCTTAAAGATGGGTCTAAGGCACGGGTTATATTGTACGGCGTGTTGTTGGTTGATAATGTCGTTGATATTTGTCCTTGGCGTGATGAATTTGGTTTGGATAGCGGCACTGTCGATTTTTGTTCTATTGGAAAAAGTTCTCCCAAAGGGGCTGTGGATGGGAAGGGCCTCTGGAGTCGGATTGGTAATCTGGGGCGTTTTGTTACTTTTGAACATTATTGAAATCTAAGAGAACTACCATCGAAAGTAAACAATTTGGAAATCGCAAGCGCCAGTGCCCGCAGATAATTCTGAAAAAGTAAGTTCCTGCAAAAAGTCACTTACTCAAATCCCAAATTTATCCCGTGTCTACTGGTGTAAAAGCCTATTCTTTCTGCATGTTGCCCCCGGACCGCTCTTATTAATGTAAGTAATGGTGGATTCTATCCAGAATCGAGGGATATTTGGGGCCTATAAGGGGTTGCTTACAGGACCCCTGTCAAAGGCGTTATCAGATGATTTAACCAATGCCGATTGAGACGGTGTTTCATAGTATGACCAGGCTCACAGGGTAGGAAATTATGAGAGACCTGTGAAATACAGGAAATGTAACGCATGTTTTCTATTGATAGAAATAAAATTCATGTATATTATTTCTTTTAATCGGTGAGATTGGTTGTGCAGAAACAACCGTTTTAGACCCATCGTTTAGAAACAAGGAGGGATAAATATGGGCAATATCTCAGAAAACAAACTCGGAGGATTGGGACTTTTGATAGGGCCAGGATTGGCAACGGTACTCTACATTGTAATCTTCGTCATATTAGGTGGAGGCGGAGTCGACGATCCAACAAACTTTACTGAAGTCGCTGCGCAGAGTGTGACATCTCTCCAGCAAATTCTTTGGTTGTTTCCGGCCATAAGTTTAATTTTCTTCTTCTACGGCCTCACAGTTCTTCACAATGATATAAAGGAAAGTGGAAGTGACGCCGCGGTCCTACGCCTGGGATCCATTGGGGTTTTCTTTGGTATTCTTGGTATATTTTTGGGTGTGGCTTCAGGGTTTGGATCTAATTGGGATGCTACAGGTCATGATCCCGCTACGTTACAGGCTGTTGGTGCGTCCATAAACACTTACGGTGGATTCGTATGGAGCCTTGGACTCATTCTCGTTACCCTTGCTGTAGCATCAAATCGTGACGGCATGCACAAGATCTTCGCCTACGTGATGACCATAGTTGCCACTGTCAACTTGATAATATCCGTCATGGACCTGTTGAGCCCAGCTAACTGGGAAACTACGCTAATGATCTACCCGATCATCTACTTAGTATTCTCCATCTGGTCTATTACGCTCGGTCTTAATCTCATGAAGAAGGCCTGAAAGAAGCGTAGAGAGCACCGCTCTGCGAGTGGACTAGTCAAGGAACTGATAGATCCACTCGCGGTTGCTATTTCTTAGGTACGGAGTCCATTCCAGATCGTAAATCCAGAATACTTAAAGTTTCTGAGTCAGACAGTGCGAGAAGGCATTGTGTCGAGAAACAAGGGAACCTACCGACTCACACCAGGACTTCAATTTATCGGTATTTTTTTCCCCTTTGTTTTTTCTTCTCTAGGGAGATTTATGATCAAAAGCCCATCCTTGTATGTGGATGTCAATCCTTCGTATTGTATCGGGTAGGGTAACGTAATTTTCCGTCCAGTTGATACGATGCGCCGTTCCTTAAGCACGTGGTTTTCCAGATTTTCATCCTTTCCGTTTTCAGGAGTTACTTCTATCGTAAGAACATCTTCATCAACTTCAACCGAAATATGATCAGGACTTATGCCTGGTAAGTCCGCCTTTATACATAAACTCTCATCGGAGACGCTGAGATCCACGGGAATGAAACCTCCACTGTCCTGTCTTAGCCCCGAGTCAGATGCCCATAGATCGATAGGTGATGCCAGTAAAGGAAATAGGGACCTTCCAAGGAAGGAATCCACGTACCTTCCCCTTCTTACGTTACTGAGTCTGCGTTTCTGAAGCATTAAATTTCTCTCCTTATTCCGTGAGACCGGATTCGTTTTCTTTTAATTTACACATATAATATAACTTGATATGAATTATATCAAGTTCAGTGATTTTAAACATATAAAGTGTTGCTATCGTTATTGGAAACATCAGGTGCGTTTTCAATAGCTTTTTAACTATTAGGTCTTTTCGGGGTGTTGGATAGGGTATGAAAGAGATTCCTAATTTGTGAGAATACAAAGCCACGATGCGTAAGGGACTTGTCGTAAAGGAAACGTAATTTGAGAATTGGAATTGATGTCGGAGGCACGTTCACTGATCTTGTCGTCGCCCAGGCGGATGGATCTATTGAACAATTCAAAACCCATTCGACTCCTAAGGATCCCTCAATAGGGGTATTGGAAGGTTTGGCAGAAGTGGCTGGGTCCTGTGGACTTACGTTGGATCAAATGCTTACTGAAGTGGAATTGATCGTACACGGAACGACAGTAGCAACTAATACGTTGGTTGAGCGAAAAGGGGCCAATGTTGGGTTGATAACCACCGAGGGCTTCCGAGACCTATTGGAAATGCGCGAAGGTCTGAAAGAGGATCGTTACAACCTTCGAATGGCTTCGGTTGAACCTTTGGTTCCCCGCTACCTAAGGTTGGGAGTGCCCGAGAGAGTAAAGTACGATGGCAGTGTTCACACACCGCTGGATGTTGAAGCATTGAATTGTAGTCTTCAGGAATTTAAGAAGGAAGGCGTGGAATCACTAGCGGTATGTTTCCTTTTCTCGTTCATGAACCCTGCTCACGAGTTACAAGCGGAGGCGGAAATCAGGAAAGTATTTCCCGACGCCTTCGTATCTTTGTCACACGAGGTTCTGCCTCAGATCAAGGAATTTGACCGTATTAGCACCACGGCTCTCAACGCTTACGTCGGACCAGAACTCGGCCGATATCTTGGTAACTTTCAGCGACGTATAGGTGAACATGGAGATGAGAGTAAGGTTTTGATAATCCAGTCGAACGGTGGGGCAGCACCTATAAAGGATTCGATAAAGTTTGCTGTTCGCTCCATCCTTTCTGGACCTGCTGGCGGTGCGAAAGGAGCAGCAAACGCTGCCGCTTCTGTAGATGAGGGGAACGTTATTGCTTTGGATATGGGTGGGACTAGCACGGATATATCGATCATTGAGGGTGGCCGGCCCCATGTTACCAACGAGAAGTTTGAAGCAGGCTGGAAAATCGCAGTGCCTATGATCGATATCCATACTCTGGGTGCGGGTGGGGGAAGTATCGCCCGAGTGGATCTAGGTGGAGTTCTGAGAGTTGGCCCTGAAAGCGCGGGAGCGGAACCTGGTCCTGCCTGTTACGGATTGGGAGGGGAGACTCCTACAGTTACCGATGCCGCGTTGGTATTGGGCCTGCTGGATCCGAGTTCATTTCTTGGAGGACGCGCCAGTCTGGATGTGAATTTGTCCCGAGAGGCGATCAGAGTCAAAGTGGCAGATCCTCTAGGGCTTTCAATCACGGAGGCAGCAGATGGCATTCTTCGAGTCGTGTCCAACTTGATCGCGGAAGGAATACGCCTTGCCTCTGTTCGAAAAGGGCTGGACCCCCGCGAATTCTCAATGGTGGCTTTTGGCGGGGCAGCTGGAATGCTGGCAACTCGGGTTGCCAGGGAAGTCGGAATTCAAAAAGTACTAGTTCATCCTGCGGCTCCAGTGTTGTCCGCTTTCGGGATGTTGACCTCAGATGTTCAATACGATTTCTCTCAGTCTTACCCTATGGGACTGGAAGCCCTCGATCTTGACGAGGTGCGAGGCCGACTTAAAGAGATGACCAAACGAGGAAGAGATCGTCTCATTGAGAACGGGGTGTCAGACGACCATATCAGAGTAGAGCTAAACGGCGATATGCGCTATTTGGATCAAATATATGAAGTCACCGTTCCAATTCCTGAACTTGATTTGGACGCCCCTTTACTCAAAGAACAGTGGGCGGACAACTTTCACAGAAGATTCGAAGAGCTATACTCATACAGGCAGTCCGATCAGGAAATCCGGCTGGTTACGCTTCGGGTGACTACATCCGCACCCTTGCCCGAAGTCTCCGATACAAATGAGGAACACTGGCCATCAACTGATTTTAATGTATCTCATCCTATAACTAGGCAAGTTCATATGGGCCGTTGGGTAGACGTATCCGTTTTCCATGCAAGTGAATTTCTTGAAGGTAGTGAAATTCGTGGCCCAGCTATTATTGAATCTGAGTTCACGACCGTTGTCTTGGGCCGTGGCGATGTCGCCACCAAAAGTTCTGGGGGCATGGTAGGCATTGAACTGCAGTACGTGCAATCAAATAGCTACCGGACCTCAATATCAGCGGGGTCTGATCCGGTGACCCTGTCGGTGGTTGAGAACCGACTGGAGTCTATAGCTATCGAGATGATGGACGTAATGCTGCGTACTTCCATGTCCCAGATTCTGAACTCCAGCCGAGATTTCTCCACAGCCATTCTGGATAATAAATGCAGGCTGATTGCTCAAGGGGAAGGGATACCAGTACATGTCAGTGCTTTACCGATCGCCGGCGAAGCTGTGTTGAAGACTTTTCGCGACGACATTCATCCGGGTGACATGTTTGTATTAAACGACCCTTACAACGGGGGTAGCCACCTTCCAGATATAACTGTAATTAAACCGGTGTTTCGAAATGGTAATTTACTCTTCATGACTGTTAACAGAGCGCATCACAGCGATGTTGGTGGCGCCTCCCATGGAGGTTATAATCCATCAGCTAGCGAGATCTATCATGAGGGCTTACGCATACCTCCACTACGTATCCACGATAAGGGTCAACCGAGAGACGACCTGCTGGCAATGCTTTCGGCAAACGTCCGGTTACCTGAAAACTTTCTAGGGGATCTAAATGCCCAAATAGGATCCGTATCCACAGCAGAACGCCGTATATTAGAACTGCTCGAACATTATGACGTAGACACTTTGCTTGCAGTAATAGATGGCATACTGTCTGCCACTGAGCGCCAGGTTCGGCAATTCATATCTGACTGGCCCGACGGCGTATTTAGAGGGGAATCTTTCGTCGATGATGATGGGTTTGAGTCCGAGATGATTCCCATCCGAGCTGAAGTCACGATAGAGGGCGACACGATGAAAATCGACCTCAGCGAATCATCTACGCAAGTGAGGGGTTTTATAAATAGTGCTTACGCAAATACTCGCTCTATTGCTCACGCTGCAATAATGTATCTTGCGCCCTATGACGTAGCAAAAAACGAAGGTTCTATGGGGCCATTAAGCGTGGTTGCCCCAAAGGGATTGATAGTAAATGCCAATCCACCTGCTCCCGTGTGTATGAGTACTAACCATTGCGCCGAGGAGATAATCGAGGCAGTGTTTAAGGCCCTGGCGAAAGCGGTTCCTCAGGCTGTAAATGCAGGTTTTTCGAGAAGACTGAGATACGCTATTACTGGGACGGATCCGCGTAGTGGTAGGTACTTCATATGGCATTTTTTCATGGCCCGTGGTGGTGGTGGTGCCTCAATAGGGATTGACGGATGGGCGTGCGTAGGGGAAGTGAACGTCGCTGGAGGTATTCGAGCTCCCAGTGTTGAGGTTACCGAAGAACGGTTCCCTTTATTTGTTGTGAATCATGAACTGCGCCCCGACTCAGCTGGCGACGGGCAATGGAGAGGAGGACTTGGATCCGTGTGCGAGATAATTTATGAAGGCAATGATAAAGCCACCATGAATACCGCAGGTGACGGTGTGAAAGTACCTCCTTTCGGATTGTTTGGTGGCTCACAAGGTTTGCCTCACAATTACAGTTTGGTGTCCGATAGCACGGAACGGAAGCTGAGATCTAAAGAGACCGAGGTTCCTGTTTTACCAGGTGATCGTATAATCGCCCTTTCATCCGGAGGGGGAGGATACGGTGATCCGAAGAAACGTGATGAGAATTCTCGTAGGTGGGACAAAAAAAACGGCTACGTATCTAGTTGATTGCAAAAACCATAGATAAATTTATCAGCTAATTCTTCCTAGGGTGACAATAAATAGGGAGTCCTAGTACAACCGTGGTGATTATGATTCAGTTGGGATTGGGGGATAGGGCCCGTCGGAAATTTACCAGTCTCTTGTTCAGTCTCTTGTTATGGAGAAAACAGATGCTCCTTAACCAGGGTTGAGTAATGAGCGTTATTATGATGAATTTTGGTCTGATGCCTCTGAGTTCACTTCCTACGGGAACGCTTGTCGACATCCTTGGAGGTCAAGCTGTAATCGGATCACTCGGGGTGATTCTTCTCATATCCACTTTTGTAATGCTAGTCACTCAAAAAGGTCTCCGAACTGCAAATTAGTTCCATAACTAAGAGTCGATCTCCTTTTCAATACCCTTGCCCTACCCGGTGTTGTATACCATGGGTTTTCGGTGGTTTAGCCGGCAAATGCATTGCGAGCGAACCCGGGCCTCACTAATCGTTCGTAGGGGTGACGGCAGCTGACTAACCCGCCTTCGATGAGTATGTCCCGCATGGCGTCATACCCATCTTTACCAATCAAAGAGTCTTGAGGCCATGTATTCTGACTTTTGTATTGATATACCGCTTTTGCCAAAACCTCCTGAGGATTGTCTGGCAAGAAAGATGAAACACTCTATGCGATCGTCAATTCCCAATTAACATCAACCCATTCCAAGGCTTTTTGGAAGCCGTTTACAAACGCCTGCACTGTATCTGAATGTTCGTCTATAAACCTGGGGGTAGCCGCAAAGGAGCTGTAACAGATGTATCCCAGTTCTGGGCCCAGCGAAGCGACCATGTGGCCGACTCCATCATCAATCAATGACTGGGCATAAGGGTGAAGGATATGGAGATAATCAGCCTTGCCCTTCTTGAAAAGCTTTATAGCTTCAACAGTTGACACATCCATCACTAGTTTAATGGAATTTAGATCTACCCCATGATTTATTAACACAGCCCTGAGGGGATTCCAAGGAACAGGGGTGAAACCCACAGGGATTAATGTTGATCCCTCCAGTTTTTCCCAACTCCATTTTTCTACACGGTGGCGTGACAAGAGGAAGAATCCATCTCGTTGATTGATCTCCGCCACATGGAGAGGAGCATCTTCTCTTCCAAGGTCGAGTTCCATTAGGCTTCGACTGATGCCAGTCTGTGCGATGTCAACAGCCCCTGCTCTTAACATTTCCGTGGCGGAATCACCGTCGGGAACGGTGCTAAATTCGACGTTCAGTCCCTCATCGTAAAAGAACCCTCCTGCTACCGCTACATATAACGGCGTGTAAAACAAGTTTCGATAAGTGTCCATCAACCGAAGATACTTATTTCCGTTTAACAACTATTACTCCCCTTTAACTAGATAAACAGTTCCCCGGTTTCATACTGCGACTCAATTCTGAATCTAATTCGGCGCGCTAACATTCTTGTGAAGCGGCCACATTTTATTAGAAGAACTTATGCCCTGAACACTTACATATGAATTGCCGCACTCCATCCGTCAATCTACACTCACTCGATTAATCATAAGCAATCTTATTAGAGGTAGAAGACATGGCAAAAATACGTGGGAACAAAGCTAAAAGAAAGCTGGATCGTGGGGAGTTAGTTACTATGCTGATGGGCCCACATAACTCCCCGGATATGATTGATTTTATGGGTCAGTTTGGGTTTGACTCCATCCTTATCGAAGGTGAGCACGGGCCGGTGGATTTTGGTCACGTGTCAGATTTGAGTAGGGCCTGTGACCTTTGGGGGATGACTTCAATCGTCAGGGTTAATCTGAACTTGTCGGGCGTTATCTATCGGACCTTTGATCTGGGAGCGCAGGGAATCATGGTTCCTCATGTTGATACCATTGAGGATGCCCGTGCCGTGGTGGACGCCTCAAAGTTTGGTCCTATCGGGCATCGTGGAGCCGCAGGAGGGCGTCAAAGCTATGGCGTGGAAAACTATGTAGAGGCAGCTAACGACGAAACGTTGATTACTGTCCTAATAGAGGATATTGTGGCGATCGACAACTTGGAGGAGATCGTAACCGTTGACCATATCGACGTATTCTATGTTGCCCCTGGCGACCTGGCTCAGAGCATGGGATTGACAGGACAGACATCACACCCCGACGTTCAGTCAGCAGTAGACAGGGGCATCGCCACAATCGTCGATTCAGGTAAGACCGCAGGCATGCTTGTCAACGATTCAACAGTAGAGGCCTATCTAAGCAAAGGTGTTAGATTCGTCGGGATACCTTGGTCTCCGTGGATAGCTTCTGGCGCTCGCTCATTTTTGGATAAGCTGGCGTAACGGTTTCAAGTTTTGAGTTTCATGGGATATTTCAGTAAAAAGATGCGTCTCTAATCTAACAAGTGATGTGCGGCGCGCAAATTTAGTTGGTCCAGTGGAGACAGGGGAGGGCCCGTCCACAATCCGCACACAGGCTGAGTAATCCGTTGCCGGCTTAGCAAGCCGTTCAACGATTCTTTGGTTCACAAACACACCACGGGTGTTTGGCCACTTATACGTTTTTGATGAACTTGGCAGCGAACTCTTCTCTTATATTAGTATGATTATTGGCAACAAAATTATCGTTGCTTTTCGAGAAATTTAGATTGACTTGGATTATTCCCTGTGGTTGAATTCTCGGGTAATTGTATTATCTCATCGTCTAGTGGACGGAATGGGATTGAGACGGGACCGATTAGGGAGCGTCGACGACATATTTAAAAAAGAG
>CAZZBP010000009.1:8040-13761 GCA_964652755.1 uncultured Dehalococcoidia bacterium | reverse complement strand
AATTTAGATTGACTTGGATTATTCCCTGTGGTTGAATTCTCCAATACTTATATTACCTCACCACCGTGTAGTGGACGGAATGGGGATTGAAACGGGACCGATAGGGATCGTCGATAAGCTATTTATAAAAGAGTCAACCTGTGGATTAGTAGACAGATATTTCAAGTTTGATACCAATTAAGTTTTATGAAGAGTAGGGAGATAGTTGAATGCTAGGAATTCAAATGTCGTGTATTGAACGTCATGTAGGAAACATGAAGGTCTTAGTTATGGCAACGGTTGCGGTTGCGTTATTTTGTGCTATGGCATGCTCCGCTAGTGAAGCTGAAGCTCCCGCGGCACCTGCAGCAGCAGCACCGGCCGCTCCTGCTCCCGCCGTCACAGCTAGCGCCCCAGCAGCACCCGCCGCCGCGGCACCCGCAGCCCCGGCAGCAGCAGCGGCGAATCCAGTTATAGCAAAAATTGAGGAGACCTCACCGGTCACTAAGAAATTCCAGGCAACTACTGCAGGGAGTGGTGTTTCGGTTCCCGAAGGAAAATACGGAACGCTGGTTTGGGCGCACAGGAGAATGGGAGAGGGCGCTCTAGGGTTCTCACCTTTTCTTGGAGCGGTAAGTGACCACCTCGGGGTGAAAGAGCCATTGTTCTGGCATGAATATGGTCCGGTCCCTGAAAGGCCTGGCGTTAGCGATAAGCGGAGTATTGCCAATGGTTGGGAGTTGTCCTCAGATGGCACCACCTTGACCGTTGATATACGTTCAGATATACCATTTCACCACGGTTGGGGAAACGTGACAGCGGAGGATGTAGCGTGGAGCTTCAATGATGCCCTCAGGGATGGCAATTTGAACCCGCGATCCGGATTCTGGGGAGCTTACATAGCGGGAGTCAATGTCGTCGATGCGGACACTGTCCAGTTTTACTCTCCAGAAGGTAAAACCATCAGTCCGAGATGGGCGGTGGAACTCTCCAACACATGGAGATCAACGCAGTCAATTCACAGTAAAAAGGCCTTCACCGAACTAGGCGAAGAGGGGTCTAGAGACGAATTCACAGGTACGGGCCCATTCCAAACGCTTTCGTGGACTACTGACGAAGGGTTCGTGGGTGAGGCTCTGCCTACACACTACCGAGAAACTGCAAAAGTAGAGAGATTTAAAGTAGTAGTAATTCCTGAAACTGCTGCTCTCGTTGCTGCGTTTATGACAGGAGAGATTCACGCCTCGGTGATCCCTAACGCGCATATAAAAGAGGCAGTTAAAGTTGCTGACGGAAGTATGCTCAGATTGGGAGAGCCAAGGGCAGGGTTCTTTTTCTTCGGTGGCAACTTCTGGCAAAAAGAACATGCTGGTGAAACGATCTTCCCGCGCGAGGGACTCAAGGCGGACGACGACCACCCCTGGATCGGCCACCCTGACGACCCTGCAAGAATGGAAACTGCCAGAAAGGTTAGACTGGCTATGGCCATGTCTGTAGACGCACAACTGTTATCAGATGAAGTAGAGGCCGGCCTGAATCCACCTTCCCTTACCTACACGGGAATGGACAAAGGGCATCGGCTATTTAAACCCGAGTATGACATTCCCTATGACCCAGCCGCAGGTAAAGCCCTATTGAAAGAGGCTGGATATCCTACATTTGATGTTAAGTTCTGGATAAACCCCACCGATCCGATATACGAATCAGCGGTGGCAGGCGTAGAGATGATAAGAGATGGATTAGATCTTAACGTTGAACTGGAAACGACGGGATACAGTGCCCGAAGGCCCACACTGATCGGTAGGACAATATCAATACCATTCCTCCATGCCCGCTCGATCGGAGACGATACCGAGCCGAAAGGAAGATTGTTAAGTGCCGAAAAGGGTGGCGCGAACAGAGGGATGGAAATCCCAAATGAAATCCTGGACCAGACCTGGTATGCGGGTCTGGCTGCAAATTCAGTGGCAGAGACTGAAGCTGCTAATATAATCTTGCAGGATTTCTTGTCGAAGTGGACCCTCCAGGCCCCGTTGACTGCAAGGGTCAGCTACGCTGCGGTGTCCCCGGAGGTTGTTGAATGGCGACCATACATGGACACCTTTGGCAGCATGTCATCTCCAGAAAGCACGATATTGAAGAGGTAGTCGTACCAGTCATCCAATAGAACAGAAGTATCTGCAACTTCCTGCCTGCCCAACAAAGGTAGGTAGGAAGTTGCAGGTGTTTTTTCGAACGAGGCATAACATCCTAAAATTTATCGTAATGAGGTTTGTGTATATCCTGATCGTTCTGGTTGGGATAAGCCTGTTTGTGTTCTTGCTCTCACGGCTCCAGGGCGACCCGAGGGACCTGTTTCTCAATGATTACGCGACCCAGGAGCAGTATGACGCCTGGGGCGAAAAAATGGGCCTCGATAAACCGTTGATGGTACAGTACTTGGTCTGGTTGGGAAAAGCCTTACAGGGCGACTTTGGTATGTCTCTAGCCCATAGGCAGCCTGCGCTGGATGTGGTGATGCAAAGGATGCCGGCAACTCTGCAGCTGTCAGCTGTTGGCCTTGTAGTATGTTTGCTAGCCAGTATTCCATTCGGAATACTGTCTGCTGTAAAGAGGGGAACCCCGGTAGACTATGGGGGACGTATTTTCGCTTCTCTCGGGGCAGCATTGCCTGGTTTTTGGGTCGGGATAATGCTGATATTGATTTTTTCTGTGCAGCTTGACCTATTACCCACCGGTAGACGAGGTGGATGGACCCATTACATATTGCCCGCAATTAGTTTGGGCACTACCCCTGCTGCGGGTTTGTTGCGGCTGGTCCGATCGGCCATGTTGGAGGTACTTGACTCTGAGTATGTGAAATTTGCCAGAGCCAAAGGGGTGTCCTATAGAACTGTAATACTAAAGCATTCGTTGAGGAATGCTCTTATTGCGCCGCTCACTTTTGGTGGACTGATTCTAGCTGGGTTCTTAACGGGAGCGGTCGTGAATGAAACCGTTTTTGCATGGCCGGGTGTAGGGAGACTTGCTGTTTCCGCTATACACGATAACGATTTCCCTGTGTTGATTCCTGTGGTTATGTTAGCGGCATTTCTGTACCTAGGAATAAATATGCTGGTGGACATCACGTATGCCCTCATCGATCCCAGGATCAGGATTGGCTGAGTATAGCTTAATGAATGTGATTAATAACGAAGAAACACCAGAAGTTATCGCAGTAGCCAATAGAACGGGCATATTCAGATCCATAAAGAGATACCCAGTCTTCGCAATCGCAATTCTTGCCGCTATCATCTTCTGTGCAATTTTTGCAGATGTAATTGCCCCACACGATCCGCTCAAGAGTTCTATAAGGGAAAGAACGACTCCTCCCGCATGGGAAGCGGAAGGATCCTCGAAGTTTCTACTAGGCGCTGACGTATTCGGGCGAGATATCCTCAGCAGGGTTATTCACGGATCCAGAATCTCACTGCTGGTAGCTACGTCAGTACTGATACCGGGAACTATCATCGGAACTTCTCTGGGACTCATGGCTGGATATTATGGAGGTGCGATCGACGAAATCATTATGAGGGTGGTCGATTTTACTTTAGCATTGCCCTTCATTTTGGTGGCATTAGTTGTCGTTGCAACGTTTGGTCAGAGCACAGAGGTAATTATTCTTCTTCTTATACTGCTTAGCTGGAATTCTTTTGCCAGACAGGTGAGGGGAGAAACGCTACGTCTTAAGACGATGGACTATGTGAGTCTTGCTAAGGTGGCAGGTGCGTCGGACTTCAGAATTATGTACAGGCACATTTTGCCGGGTGTGATGAGTACAATATTGGTACTGGCTTCATTAAGAGTCGGCCAACTAATACTCACAGAATCTATACTGAGCTTCCTTGGCGCCGGCATCCCTCCACCGACACCTGCCTGGGGACTTATGATAGCGGAAGGGCGTGATTATCTCGGCTCTGCCTGGTGGATAGCATTCTTTCCCGGAATGGCAATTTTCGCTGCGGTTTTAGCATTCAACTTTATTGGGGACTGGTTACGAGACTGGCTTGATCCGATGCTCCGACAAATTGACTGAACCCTATCAGTAAAGTAAACCAATGATATGAGGTGACTTGTGAACGTTATTTGGGTCGTTGCAGATACATTCAGACGTGATCATATCGGGGCCTATGGGAATGACTATATTCACACCCCTTCCCTTGACGCCCTCGCCTCAAAGGCGGTTCGATTTGACGGACATCATGCTGGCGGGTTTCCAACAATGCCGACCCGAGCAGACCATGCTACAGGACGTTGGAACTTGTCATTCATGGGATGGGAACCTCTGCCCGATGATGTAACTACGTTGGCACAAATACTTGCCGGTAACGGCTTTCATACTGCAGCGGCAGTTGATACACCTTTTTACTGGCGACACGGTATGAATTACGATCGTGGATACGGCACGTTCTTTACTATCCAGGGACAAGAAGGATCAGGCACGAGAGTTCACCGAGTTGGGAATCATGAGTCCAGGGATGTGGTCGAAAGGTGGAGGGTCGAATCGGACCGGAATGTGGCACAAACAATGATGAGCGCAATGGAGTGGCTTGAGCTTCACTATAAAGAGGATTTCTTTCTTTACATCGACACCTGGGATCCCCACGAGCCTTGGGATGCACCACCCTATTACACCGAGCGGTACTGGCCAGGATATGACGGCGAGCTCATACAACCTATTTATGCCAACTGGCAGGATGCGCCCGGCTTTACCGAGGAGAGAGTAAACAAGGCCCACGCAACATATTGCGGAGAGATTACCATGGTGGACACTTGGCTCGGTTATTTGCTGAGGCGAGTGGAGAATATGGGTCTTATGGAGAATACGGCCATAGTTTTTACGTCGGATCATGGCTTCTATTTCGGTGAACACGGCGGACGCTTTGGGAAAATGACATTTGGTAAAAAACCAGACGGAAGTCTCTATCACTTTGAACCGAACTCTGAATGGGAGCATTCTCCACTCTATGAGGAACTGGTTGCTTTACCTTTAATTATCTATGTACCAGGTGTGACCCCTGCTGTATATAAGGGTCTTACATCGGCAATCGATCCGATGCCAACAGTCCTAGATATACTGGATCAAGAGATTCCTGACTGGGTTGATGGTCGTTCACTTCTACCGGCAATGAGAGATACTTCACTAGATGGCAGAGATTTCACAATCAGTACAATTCCCTTCGCAAATACAGGAGATCTAGTGCGATCAGTCGACAATGTAAGTAGGCCTCTAACGGCAGGGCTTCTGACTACTATTACGGCGGGAGAATGGTCTCTGCTTTATAGCCATGAACCAGGTATGTCTGAACTATATAACCTTGCCAGGGACCCTAGGCAAGAAAATAACATCATCTCTAAGGAGTTCGGTAAAGCGAAAGACATTCACGAATACTTAATCAAATTTATGCGTGATACGAACGTTCCGTCTGGACTCATGAAACCACGAATGGAGCTATCTTTGTAGCCATCCAAAGTTCTTTGTTCATTGCACGGGCCTTTGACAGATTTAATTAGATAGAAAGGAAGGATATATGGCAGACAGGAAACCTAACATAATACTGATAATGTCGGATGATCTGGGATACGAGGTAATCGGGGCCAATGGCGGCAGTACCTATAAGACCCCCCGGCTGGACGAGATGGCCGCAGGAGGCATGAGGTTTGAGAACGGGCACGTGATGCCCTTATGCACACCCACAAGGG
>CAZZBP010000009.1:0-7940 GCA_964652755.1 uncultured Dehalococcoidia bacterium | reverse complement strand
AGCTGACTGGAGGTAAAGGTAATCCCCGGGACTGGATGTTCTTTCACTTTGAACCTATGCATAGGAACAACGGTCCACCTGAAAGACCTGTCCAGAGCACGCCGATTAGGATCCGCTACGCGAGAGATCTTGAGTGGAATTTATACGAAACCGGTGAGTTGTATGACCTGGGTGCGGACATTGACGAGGAAGTACCGATATACGAGGCCGAAGACACGCCGGATCAGGCAAAGGCTAGAGCGAGGCTGAAGCCCATATTTGAACGGCTAAAGTAATTCTAAAACTCATTGCTTTCATGAAACCGCATCCGGGAGATATAACATGAAAAAATATGATCCATTTCCGGCTCAGAGTCAAGTACCTCATCAGTTCGATATATCGACAGCTACTCTTCATTCAAATGAAGAGTATGGGGCGATGGATCTTCTATCATCTGACACCATTACGGCCGGAGAGTATATTACCTGTGCCTTTGAATTCACGGCAGGCAGTAATGGTATATTCCCCGGAGGAAGAATACAGATATTTACTGATTCCGATAGTGATTGGGACAGGCCGCAAGTTAGTGATCCCACGGGGCCAAATTATCTTTTAATCGAGTCTCCTGAAACAGTCAGAATCTATCCGCACATAATCGACCAAAGATCGATAACACTGAGAATGGTGAGCGGGCGCCTTGAGCCTGGTGACAAAATCGCAGTAACTTTTGGTGATACGTCTCATGGTGGTCCGGGCACAAGGTGTCAAACCTTCTATGAATCTAGTATTAATTTTTACGGCGCTACGGATCCTGATGGAGCGAGCGGCTTACGAGTTCTAGACAATCCGACGAAAGTGAGAATTATGGGTGGCACCATCGAAGGCGGGTCCGTTCATGCGCCATCCGACTTGATCTTAGGCAGGCCTTTCAGGCTAGTTGTTAAATCGGAGGATCGCTGGGGTAATCCTGCAGAGGAGTTCAACGGGCAAGTTGAAGTGAAGGCACCCGGCCTCAATATCGATTCCAAACTGTTTTCAATGGACAAAAGCTGCGGAGGAGTGTTGGTGTTAGAAGGTTGCGAATTCCGGGAAGCCGGAGCTAGCTATATTGAAGTGGTTTTTCGAGAAGACGGCCAAGAACTGGTTGTGCGTAGCAACCCCATCGCAATAACAGAAGTAGACGTAGAATTGAAACTATTCTGGGGAGATCCCCACTCTGGACAGGTCGCCAATCCATTAAAAATAGATGAATATTTTGAGTACGCTCAGAATGTCTCGGCCATGGATTATGCGGGCTTTCAGAGAAATGATGCACAACACAGCACAAGGGCATATTTGATTCAGCAAGAATCTGAAAAAAAGTATTACAAGCCTCACGAATTTGTTGTACTGCCTGGATTCGAATGGTCGGCAGATTGGGAACATGGTGGTCATCACAATGTCTACTTTTCGAGATTTGACATGCCGATGAAGCGGTGGGACGGAGCCAATCGTGTTGGAGAACCTGGTGAGAGTGATTTGCCTCATGTATTGGATTTACATGAGTATTATCGATCAACTGACACCGTTATAACACCGCACGTTGGTGGACAGCACGCAGATCTACAATATCATGACCCTTTGCTCGAACCAGCATTAGAGATTACTTCCACCCATGGAACCTTCGAGTGGTTCTTAGAGGAATCACTCTCCAGAGGTTACGAAATGGGATTCTTGGGTGGCAATGATTGCCATACTGGGAGACCAGGTGATGACCGCCCGGGATATCAGGAACGAAGGTATTCAAAAGGAGGTATTACTGGAACATATGCACGGGAATTAACCCTCTCCGGTATTTTGGAGGCTTTGAAGAAGAAAAGGGTATACGCAACTACTGGAGCAAAGATAAGGGCGCACTTGCATGTAGACGATCATTTCATAGGATCCAAGTATCTTGCTGAAAAACCTCCCAAAATAAATGTAAAAGTGGCAGGCACGGGGCCACTGGAAAGGGTCGATCTTTTTAGGGGGACGGAGCTTATTCACACCTCTGACTTACGAGACTCATTCAAAGAGAGCTCTATCAGGATACTTTGGTCAGGAGCGAGCAGAAGGTGGAGCTATTCAGGGGTTGTCTGGAAAGGAATCATCAAATTCAGTAACACGAAATTAGAAAATGTCGAGAGAATTAGATTTGACAGTCCAAGGTCACATTTCTGGTTTGATGGTGACAACGAAATACATTTCGAATCCTGGACTTGTGGATATCCCTCAGGCTTTATTCTGGATTTCGAACCAAATACGGACCCTCAAATTGTTCTCAGCTTAGACTCATATTTGATTAGTAGTGAAAGAAGTTTCGGAGAAGACGTCGAGCTCAATCAAACGACCGAGTCCGTGATCCCAAGAAATGGATTACCCCCAGAAGTCAAAATGACACTAGCCCACGGAGATTCAACGAGAATAGAAACTACCTTGGCAGAAATTCAAAACGAATCAATTAGTCTTCCGTTAGGAGGCCTGAACCGTAACATAATTTTGGAGAAAAGCCCGAATGAAACTACCGATCAGGCTGAGGTTTCCTTCATAGATAATGAAATGAAGCCGGGAACAAATCCATATTGGGCCAAAATCACCCAACAAGACATGGAAATGGCTTGGATCAGTCCTGTATTTGCGGATTATTATCCCGATTCCATCGACATAGAATGACGGCCGATCTTCATCCGGAAAATAATTATTAGAACTTGATCCCCTTTCTTTCTATTAATTCACTGAGTGGGGTATAGACGTGGATGACTCATGAGATCTTTTTGTCTCTGATTGGGGTAACGACAGAATCAGTAAGTTTGGGAAGGATGGAGAATTTATATTTTCTTCTGGCAGTTGTGAATATGGAAAAGGTATGCTGGATGGGCCCTCGGGAATAGCGATGGATAAATATGGTGATGTATTTGTAGCTGACACTGGAAACGACAGGGTGCAACTTTTCAATAAAGAGGGTAGGCACGTGCAAGGATTTATTGGGGATGCAATTCTGGCCAGATGCGCTCGAGATTACATGCATTACGAATATCGGATCCAACAGATTGAGAGACATAGCTGATTTAGAGATACAGAAAAGATTGATAAATCCGCGTTTGGTAGCTATTGATGAAAAAGGTAGACTCTACATTCCTTATTATCGTTCATTTCTGGTACAAATTTACCAGAACGAAGTAATACCACTTGATGAAACGCAATCCGCCAAGCCTCGAAGAAGCAGATCTCTTTCGCAAGAGTAATTCAGTTCAATTCGATAATCGCCTTTGAATTTATTGATTTGTGTGATTTCCAAATCACTGCAATCGTAATTGGTGAATATCCCCATCCTTGCCTTACAGACACAATACCGGCGGTCCGACGATTTAATTTGAGTACAATTGTGATGGGCAGCCTCTAAATTGCCTCGTCACTGTAAGGAATAAACTGTATTTAACTGTCGGCTCAGACCTAAAGGGGTGAGCGAAAGGATTATTTATGTTGAGTGCCTTCGATGACATTAGGGTGTTAGACCTTTCCAACAAGTTTTCCGGGGCATTCGCGGCCCGGATGTATGGGGACTTTGGTGCCGAGGTGGTTATGGCAGAGGGGGTCGAAGGACATCCATTACGTGCTTTCCCTGTACTGCATGCCTATGCTAATTGGAACAAGAAGTCGATAGAAGTAACAGATACATCCGAACTGGCAAAAATATTAGAGAGTAGCGATGTAATTATCACGGATGAGGTCAATCAATCTGACCCGTCCATGAGTGTTTTGAATGAGAACAAACGCCCTGAAACAGTACATCTGTCTATCACTCCTCACGGATTGGATGGAAATCTGGCCGGAATTGGCGGTAATAATCTAACAGCATGCGCTCGTACAGGATTTTCGTATATCAACGTCTATGAAAATGAACCGCCCTTACAGCTGCCAAATAACCTCACAGGCTATATTGCGGGGGTTGCTGGGTTTATAACGAGTTCAGCTGTTCTACTCAGGAGAAGACTCACTGGACTTGGTGACACTATCGATCTTAGTGAAGTTGAATCCCTTGCCGTGGCCTGCCACCCGTGGGGCATCCAAGCGATTTTCGAAAACAGGGGTTGGTCCCGAGGGGTTCTTGGTGGACAACCCAGAGGGTTGCCTCGCCCTTTGTGGCAAGCCCGAGATGGACTCATAAACTTCGGGGTAGGTGATTTCAGGAATTGGACGGAATCAATGAACCTTATGGGATTAGAGGAATTCGCTCATGACGAGGACCTAATTCCGGATTTGAGCCGCCACGGAAATCCCAAAATTGCCGATGTGACTGCTGCGGCAGCAGGTTCAATTTTAGATAAAGACCGTGAGGAGCTTTTCCAAGGATTATCGAAGCTTAGATCCATTTGTGGAATGGTCCGTGATATGTCGGACATATTCGAATGTGAACACTTAAAGGAGCGGGAGTTCTTTCGGTATTCAAAAGTTGCCGGAAAAAATATTAAATTTCCAGGCCCTCCGGCGAAATTGTTTCCCGTTGAGTGGGATCTTAGCTCTCCCGCTCCAGAACTTCACGAACACCAAGGGAAGGTTGACCTGGAACGCAGCCCGCTCACTGTGAATCCGAACCTTACAGTGAAGCCGGCTCCAGAGGGACCATTGTCAGGAATTCGGGTCCTAACATTTGCTCACGCATGGTCGGGGCCATTTGCCACAGAGCTATTGGGACTGCTTGGAGCGGAAGTAGTTCAAATAGAGGCACCTCATAGATCTGATGTGTGGAGGAGAACGGGGAACAGCGTCCCTGAAGGAGTAAAAAATGAGAATTCTGTTCAACACCATCTGAATACGCAAGGCCTATATAACTCTGCTAACTTGAACAAGCGGGCCATGACCTTGGACATGTCGAAGGAAGAGGGACGGGACATCTTCTGGCGTCTTGTCCCGTATTTTGATGTCATAGTGGAAAATTTCACCCCTCAAATAATGGGGAAATGGGGGATTTCTCTAGAAAGTCTCGAGGAAAGGCGACCGGGCATAGTGTTTGCCTCACTATCGGCTTATGGTGCCACAGGACCGTACAGGGAGTATCCGGGAAACGGAGGGACAACCGAGCCGATGTCAGGGCTCTCTTCCATTCACGGGTATGAAGGTGACATGGGTATGAACACGGGAGGGATGATTCCCGATCCCATTTCAGGTTACTTCACCGTGGCTTCCATAATGAGCGCCCTACACGCTAAAGAGTTGACAGGAAAGGGGCAAAGAATCGAAGGATCTATGCTTGAATCCATGGTAACAGTTGTTGGAGATGCGCTGGGAGAATTTCAAGCAACAGGAAATATTCCGAGACCTTCAGGTAATAAACACCCCCGTATTGCACCTCACAATGTTTACCCGGTAAAAGAGAAAGATGGATGGGTAGCAATTGCTATAGAAGATGAAAGCGCCTGGCAGGATGTAGCTAACTTAATAGGCCTGTCTGCGGATTCTAGGTTCATCGATCGGAAAAGCAGAAAACTCAACGAGAGTCGACTTGATGAAGTAATCTCTGAATGGACTCAATTGATGAGTGCTGAAAATATTGAGACTTTGATCAACGGTCTTGGTGGATTCGCTGCGAGAGTTGTGCCTTTATACGAGCTGTATACGAAACCGGACCAAAATTTATTGTCCAGAGGGTTTTTGTCGTATGTGTCACATCCGGAGTCAGGGACAAACATACTTCCCACTAGATCTTGGAAATTTAGCAACGTAGAATCCTCTGAGGTGCGTCACTCCCCCTGTGTCGGTCAGCACAGCAGAGAGATTTTGGGGGAGTATTTGGGCATAGATGACAGAGAATATCAGTCCTTAGTAAAAAGTTGTGTGACAGGTACGATCTACGATTACGAAAGGCACAAACAATCATGAGTTTTCAAAAAATACTTATTGCGAACCGAGGTGAAATAGCGATTAGAGTTATGCGGGCGGCAGCTGACCTTGGTATCAGCACCGTAGCTGTTTATTCAGAAGATGATTCTGCATCGCTTCACGCAACTGTTGCCGATCAAGCTTGCCTCTTGCAAGGAAGAGGAGTCCTGGCTTACCTGGATATAGATGGGATCATTAATTCCGCCAAGCAAAGTAGTTGTGATGCGATTCACCCAGGGTACGGGTTTCTTGCAGAAAATCCAGAATTTGCAAAAAAATGTGCCGAAAATGAAATAGTGTTTATCGGACCTGATATTGATCATCTTGCACTTTTCGGAGACAAAGGCAGGGCAAGGTCTGCGGCAGTTGCCGCACATGTACCTGTTCTCAGGGGTGTAGATCGAACGGTAACGCTTAAAGAGGCCCAGGAATTTTTTGAGAGCCTTCAAGGTGGTTCTGGGATGATGATTAAGGCGGTTGCTGGAGGAGGAGGTAGGGGATCTCGTGCAATAACAGATAAAACCCAAATTGAAAATTCCTACAAACGTTGTAAGTCGGAGGCTACAAACGCTTTCGGAAACGGAGATCTCTATGTAGAGGAGTTTATTGAAAATGCCCGCCATATTGAAGTGCAAATACTCGGCGATAAAAATGGTGCCGTAGCCCATCTTGGCGAGAGGGAGTGCAGTGTTCAGCGCAGGTTCCAGAAGATTATAGAGATCGCCCCTGCACCAAACTTAAAGAAATCTATTCGTGATCAGATCGTTGATACAGCTATGCGTTTAGCAAGAAGTGTCAACTATTCAAATATTGGCACTTTCGAATTTCTTGTTAATACCCAAGCTAAAGATCCTGACGAGGCTTTTTTCTTTATCGAAACGAATGCTCGTTTGCAGGTAGAACATACTGTGACTGAATCCGTGACGGGAATAGATATAGTTCAGGCACAAATCCAACTTGCGTATGGTGATTCTCTTGAAGATATTGGTTTGGATGACCCTGAACTCAACTCCCCTCAGGGCTATGCTATTCAGACCAGGATAAACATGGAGACGATGACAAAAGATGGTATTGTCAGGCCGTCAGGAGGGACGCTCAGGTCATACGAAACCCCCAACGGCCCAGGAATACGAACGGATGGATTTGGGTATGCGGGTTACACGACAACTCCCTCTTTTGATTCCTTACTAGCCAAGGTTATTACGCACTCCTCGAATCCAAAGTTTGGTGCTGTTATCCAGAGGTCCTTGAGGGCGCTTTCCGAATTTCGTATTGAAGGAGTCAATACCAATATCTCGTTTCTTTCGAATATTCTTAAACACCCTGATTTCGCTGAAGGGGCTGTACATACAAGATGGGTGGACGAAAATGCAGCAATCCTAGCAGCATCCGATTCTTCGGGGTCTCCCAAAAGATGGGTAGAGAGTGCGCATATAGATCCAGTATCTGATCCTGATCGGCAGGCGAGTCCTCTGACAGGAACTGCACCTGTGATGGTTGATACCTCCGATCCCTTGGCCTTGTTTGATTATGACCGACAAGTAAAGGACGCTGAGTCAAACGACGCTGCGAATCAGGGTGGCCCCGTTACCTTGGCTGGCCCCGATGGATCGGTTGGCATCGCAGCTCCCATACAGGGAACGATAGTTCAAATTTCAGTCAAAGAAGGTGACGAAATAAGAATCGGACAGGAATTCTTAGTCATGGAAGCCATGAAAATGGAACATGTAATAAAGGCTGACGTTGCGGGCATAGTCAAGAAAATCAACGTATCGCCCGACGATATAGTTGTGGAAGGACACGCTCTGATTTTTGTTCTGAAAACAGATCTAGGTGAAGCCGACATTGAGGCAGAAGACTTGGTAGATCTCGACTACATAAGACCAGATTTAAAAGAAGCCTATGCTCGTCATGCATATACCCTTGACGAGAACAGGCCAGAAGCCGTTGCCAAAAGGTATGGTCGCGGATTTAGAATGCCCAGAGAAAATATAGCCCAACTAGTAGATGAAGGATCCTTCAAAGAGTACGGTCCTCTGGTGGTGGCCCGACAACATCAACGC